>DASVBM010000153.1:0-7353 GCA_036375835.1 Chitinophagaceae bacterium
AGGTCCGGTTTTTTTCTGCCTGTAGACAGCGCAGATAACCTGATGGTGATGCCGGTATTCGGAGAACTTCAAAAACAAATTGAGCGGCCGGCTTTCGAATACATACTGGCAGCATGTATCAGCTGGATTCTTATTTACGTATTCGTCAGCTACCAGCGGGTTGCAAAAGCGGATCTCTGATGCGAATGTCAGTGTATTACCAGAATACGGCTGCCTGAGCCGGAATGGCTATCGAGCAGGTAATAAACACAACTACTGAGCAGGTGCGCGTCAAAATGGTTGGTACCTGGTGCGATGTTGAACTGACGGATTAGTTTTCCATTACCATCAAAAAGGTTTGCAGTGGTTTTCACTGCCGAACTGATCACCAGCTCATTCCTCACCGGGTTCGGATATACCGAAAGCGAGCTGGCATCCTCCTTCACCTGTACGGTAACGATGGCGGAATATCGATAGCTGCCGTCTTTGTCAACCATTTTTAACCGGTAGTAATTGGTACCCTTCTGCAGTTTATAATCCGGGAACCTGTAAGTGGTTTCGTTTGCTGTATTACCCATGGCAGCCACCGTTCCGATGGCTGTGAAGTCGGCGCCGGAGTAACTTTTCTCCACTTCAAAACGCGCGGTATTGACTTCATTGAGCGTGGCCCATTCCAGTTCGACGAAAGGATTTTTCAGTGTTGCAGTAAACCGGATGAGCGTGAGGGGAAGCGGGCAAGCCGCTGCAATCATCGGTGTTCCGCTGTTGGTTGGGTTGAAACAGGTAGGAACGGTGCTGTAAGCCATCTTATCCTGCCCGCCCTGTATTTCCTGCGGCGCAGGTGTGCGGATGTTCGTTGCGCTGGCTACTGCATAGTTCATGAGCTGCCCGGGTGCGATGCGGTGGCCGAGGCCATGTGCATGCCCGAGTTCATGGAGTACCACTGTTTCAAAATCAAACTGGGAACCGGTGGCGAGTGCCGGCCCGAACTGCCAGGTTACACCTGTTTCCCTTGCCTGGATATCTATTTCGTCAAGCCACCATACGGTATTCTGCAGGTTGCAGACCGAGGTAGCCGAAGCCTGGAATCTGCTGGTAGCGCGTGCCAGTACTCCGGAAGGCAACGATCCATCGAATAAGACTACGTTTTCACCATCATCGGCATAACCACTGAATGTGGTTCCGTTTACTTTCCAGTTGATACCGGTGTTACAGGTCCAGGTCTTGAGTGCGCGCTCGAGTGCCGCTGCAGCCGGAGGGTTGGAACTGAAGTTTGTATGGTAGACAAAAGTGTAACCGCCCGAACCATCGGTGTTGCGCAGGTAATAACGCTGCCGCACGGGTGCGGAAAACCCGCTGAAATCACTGTTGATGGATATATGCGAATAGCGGATCGTGAGCGCGGAAGGCGAAGAAAACAGTCCGTTCACGGTAAAGAATCCTGAGCCGGCATTGGTACTGGAGCCTGTAGGTACTTTTACGACGATGGTATTATCTGTCCAGGTAACGTAATCGCTGGCGTTGGGTGGCGTTATCATGGTAGATCCGCCATTGTCTGCGTTGGGAAACTGTACCGTACCCGGGGTAGCACCGAAACCCGTACCTGAGATGGTGAGGTAATCAGAGGGATTAATGGTTCCGGCATTCGTTGGATTTGGACTGAAGGAAGTGATATCATTCGTTCCACCGCTTTTTGCTGAGACTGCCAGTGGTGTGTAAGTCCCGCCGCCGGGCTTGCGTGCTTCAAGGCCTGTAAGGCTGCGAATCTTTGCCAGCAATGCGATTTCGGTCAATGCTCCTTCAGTAAAAAGATCATGGTAGCTGCCGGACTGGTAGAGCCAGGCACCCTGTGCATCGGCATAAGGCATTGCCTGAATGGTAAGCGGTTGCTGAGACCGCAGCGCATCATCATCCGCAATGAAATTATCAGCTTCAAGCATGAAGAAATACCGTTCACCCCTGTTGAGCTGCACGGCGGGATAACTGACCTGGGCCTTGTCTCCCATCACGCCACCTACGGTAATCACATACGCATCTTCTGTAGTAGCCGTACCCTTGATCCAGGCATCGACTTTTACGGTGTTCAGCGTGTAGATATTTCCTTTTTCATCGGCATAGCAATGTTGCGCCGTTACTGTTCCCAGCAGCGCAGCAGAAGCATTTTGTATTCGTTCTGTGAATGGTACGGGATAAGACATGCACTGGGAAAATACCACGTGCGGAATCAAGGCAAAGCAGGCCAGCAGGCAGCTTAGCGGCAGGAAAGGTCTGAACATATCACTGATGTATAAGTGATTCACTTCAAATCCAATGCCGCTTTGATTCCGGGATGGATGAAGGTGAAACCCGCCTGCCGTATTTTATTACTGCTTACAGTTGCGCTTTTTAAAACTTCCACACTGAGCTCGCCGAGCATCAGCCTCAGCATAAAAGATGGAATATGAACCGGGATGAAGAACTTACCGCGGAGTTTTGCCGCGAGCTGAAGGATCAGCTCTTTGTTGGAAACCGGTTGAGGAGCAACTCCATTGTAAACCCCCTTGATTTCGGGGTGTTCAAGTGCATAAAGAAAGATCCTGCACAGGTCTTCCATGCTGATCCAGCTAACGACCTGGTCACCTTTTGAGAAGATCGGCGCGATGCCGAAGCGCAATGGTTTTGAAAAAGCTTTCAACGCGCCGCCGTCGGGTGAAAGCACAATACCTACACGGACTATAACGAGCCTTTTACCCAGCCGTGTTACCGGCTGAACTGACTGTTCCCAGGCCTTGCAGGTAACAGCGGGGAATTCTGTTGAAGCCGGAGCATCTTCTGTAAAACCATTTACACGCGTCTCTGTGGTGTCCGGACCATACCAGCCAATCGCGGAGGTGCTGACGACAGTTGAAACGTGATTGGGAATGCGCTGTAAAGCATCTGCCAGTAACTCGCCGGATTTTGCACGGCTGTCAATGATTTCCTTTTTTCGCGATTTGGTCCATCGCTGGTCTGCCATTCCGGCACCCGCGAGGTGTATAATATGGTCCGCCGAGCCAATTGCCCCGGCGTCGATCTCACCGCTTTCGATGTTCCAGTGGCGGTATTCAATTCCATCCTTTGAAGCAGTCCCCGGTTTGCGGCTTAGAATAATAACATGGTAACCTTTCTCTCTGAGAAATCGCGAAAGATGTGAACCGATAAACCCTGTTCCCCCGGTGATTAAGACAGTAGCCATAATGAAAGCTACAAAGTTCTGCCTTCGCCGGCTATGATGGGGCATAAAGCTGAAAAACCCGCAAAAGCGGGTTTTTCAAAACGTTGACTAAGTAACCCCACCAATCAACCCAAGGGGGTAGATGTGGAAACCGCAGCAGGTGATGTGTTGCGCGGCGTGTAATGGGTACGGATCGCTTTACCTCCTTTACTTGAAACCAGCTTGTGGCGTTCTTTGTCCATAGAAGCAAAACCACGCCTTGACTTACCGCTCTTTTGTACAGGTTGAGCAACCTGGTTCATGTTGTTGTTTTCCATGCGCAAACAGTTTGAAGGTGGATAACTTACGAGGCAAGAGGACCATATTCCAAAAAAGTGCCTTACCGTCGGTTAGCCGGCAAAAAAGTTATCAACATTATAGAGAACCCGGGATACATATTGAACTTCATGAGGAGTTTGCAAAAACTGCCAGTGGCGGGGGTTGTCCTGCTCCGGATCCGGAAGTAACGATGACTACAAACCTCAGCCACACTGCTTTAAAAAACTGTAGAAATCTTTCCCTATTGTTAACAAGCTCCTCATTTTCAGCCAACCTAATTTGGAAAGCCTGTATAGCGGTTGCCCGGCTCAACGGCCAAAGTGGAAGTTCGTTGGCACAGGTTTTTAGCGGGAAACGGAAAAGCGGGTATGAAAAAGAAAACTGTGAAGGTTTCAATCTGGAAAAAGAAGGGATACCTATGGGTTACACTGGGCCTATTCGTCGTTTCTTTAGCCTTGCATTGGATATTCGGGTACGAAGCTTTCAGGAACGAGCAGATTGAACATCATCAGCCAATCATATTTTCCGATTACCTGGTGGAAATGATGCGTGATACCATGGAAAACTGGCAGTCCGAGTTTCTGCAGCTGATGTGGCAGGTAGCCGGTCTTTCGATTCTCTGGTTTGTTGGTTCGCCGGATTCGAAAGAAGGAAATGACAGGCAGGAAGAAAAGCTGGATTACCTCCTGAAGAAAGTGGATCCTGAAAACTATAACAGGATAATGAAAGAATGGGACGAGAAGTACCCCAGGAAATAAACTTTGCAGGAAAGTTTCTGTAGAGCGGAGTTCAGTAATATGGCCGTAATTGTTACAGCGAAGCTGCCGCAGCAATTACGACCATTTTGTATTCGGGCACCGCGACGCCTACACTCCCTTTGCCTTTATTGCGTCGCGGATCTCCTCGAGTAATTTTTCGGAGGTAGTTGGAGCACGTACTTCCGTTTCTTCCTTCGCCGCCTGTTTTCTCCTCAAGACATTGATGCCCTTTACCAGCCAGAAGATCACGAAGGCAAGAATGATGAAGTTGATCAGGACGGTGACAAAATTACCCCAGGCAAAAACAGGCCCGGCAGCCCTTGCCTGTTCGAGTGTGAGGCCCTGTTTCACCTCATCCGACAAAGGGATGTAAAGGTTGCTGAAGTCGGCGTTGAAAAACACCCCGATCAATGGCATCACGAGGTCTCCTACAATGGACTCAACAATTTTATTGAAAGCAGCCCCGATAATCACACCCACTGCGAGGTCAACAACGTTCCCGCGTACGGCAAACTCCCGGAATTCTTTTGCAAATGACATATGCGATGATTGTGAATTAAATATATAAATAATCCACCTGCATAAAAATGATCTCCTGTGATCTTACATATTAAGTGAAGAAAAGGGGTATAACTCAGGGATGGTGCCGTTTCCGGCATCAGGTCCGCGGCTGATATTTAAGCTGTGATCAGATGAACAGCACTGCGATGAATAAAATAAGCGTTACGAGATAAAACAGTATCTGCTGTGTTTTTGCTGTGATGATCGGTTCCATAACTACCTCCTGCCATTGAGTCAATACATACAACTGATATACCAATTAAAATTACTACGGTAAGCACAGCCGCAAGATGAGCGGGGTCATACCAATGCTAAGGGAAATCAGGATATTGGTCATGTTCCAGGGATTATTTGCTCAATTGGCCCGCCAAGAGTGCATTTGCGTAATGGCAAATAAAAAGCTCCCCCGGCAGAACCAGGGGAGCAACAACTAAAAACACTCGGTTTTTCCTACAAACAGCGCTTAATCCGGTTTCTTGCCATCGAGGAAAGTATTGATGGAAGATATATTGGTTTCATTTGTCTGCTCGTCCTTGCTTACGGTATACTTACTGTAAAAATTTTCTACCGAAGTGAGGGTGTTACCAAACAGTTCCATGTTACGGCGGACATAAGCAGGTACCGAATCAAACTCGTTATTGGGGTCAGCTGCATTCAGGTTAAAGGACAGATTCCGCAACTTCTGAATGCGTTCTGCAGCCCTGCGTTTTTGGTCTTCTGCATCGTCCAGCGGCGCCGGCTCCTCTGCAGCATTCACAGGGTGTTCCGTAGTACGGGTTTGTAACCGTGCTTTGTCCGCCGTTTCTGGATCTTCCTCCTTTTCTACCAGCTTCATCTCGAATTCCGGTTCTTCTTCGATGGGCCGTGCAGCAGGAGTTGCCTCTAAAGGCGTTGGTACCGGTATTGGCTCTTCATAGTTTGATGCGGCAGGCTTCTGATCAGGAATCTGCGCATATATATTGGATGGCTTAGCTAAGAACGTCTGCCGCTGTTCAGTGGCGGGTGTTTGGCCCTGTACCGTGCCAGCAGGCTTTTCGGATATTTTAAAGTTAAGTTCTTCCGGTACCCCGTCGGCTGCAGTTGTTTCTGCTGCAGGCAGCGGAGCGCTGATCTCTGGTGAGAGCTCGAAATGAACAGCAGCGGTCTCACTGTCGTTCAATTTTGAAACCTCGCTATTATTGGCCTCAGGAAACGAAAGTTCCATCAATTCAAGTGATTCCCTGTTTTCGATCCACGAAGGTTGCAGGGTCTCTTCCACCGGAGCGGAAGCCGGGGCGTCTGAAATCCTCGGAGCAAAAGGATCGTGATCACTGAGTGGCAGGCTCTGCTGCTGGTACATTTTCTTTTCTTCTCCGTCAATGCCCAGGGTCATCACGATCTTCTCAGGTCTGGGCTCAGGCTTCGCCTGCACAGCGGGAATGCTGAACTTGTCAGCAAACGGATCCCTGTGTTCGAAACCGGTAGCAATGAGCGTGATGCTGATGCTGTTGCCCAGGTTGTTATCGTAACCCATACCCATAATGACATCCGTGCTTTCGCCCGCCTGCATACGGAGATAAGTATTGATCACCTCGAGCTCGTCCATGGTACATTCCTTCTCTCCCTCCGGTGAGTTGATATTAAGCAGCAGCCATTTTGCGCCGGTAATATCATTGTCGTTCAGAAGTGGACTGTTCAGCGCTTCTTCAATGGCTTTCTGGGCGCGGTCTTCCCCTTCTGCAGTAGCACTACCCAGGATGGCTACACCACCGTTCTTCATTACGGTGCATACGTCAGCAAAGTCAACTATGATATGCCCGCGGCTGTTGATGATATCGGTGATGCATTTCGCGGCGGTGGCCAGCACGTTGTCTGCCTTGCCGAAAGCCTCTTTCATTTTCAGGTTACCGTACTGCATGCGCAGTTTGTCGTTGCTGATCACAAGTAGGGTATCCACGAAAGGTTTCAGCTCGCGGATTCCTTCTTCTGCCTGTTTCATCCGGCGGGGGCCTTCGAAACCAAAAGGTGTGGTGACGATGCCGACGGTGAGTATCCCCAGTTCACGGCAGATCTTGGCGATGATAGGGGCGCCTCCGGTTCCTGTTCCGCCGCCCATTCCCGCGCAAACAAAGGCCATTTTGGTGTTTACTTCCAGGATCCGCTTGATTTCGTCAAGCGATTCTTCGGTAGCCATTTTGCCTACCTCAGGATTTGCGCCGGCACCCAATCCCTGCGTCAGGTGAGGCCCCAGTTGTATTTTATTTGGAATCTTACTTTGCTCCAGTGCCTTGGCGTCTGTATTACAGATAATGAAGTCAACTCCCTCAATTTCGTGAGCATACATGAAATTAACAGCATTGCTTCCACCACCGCCAACACCAAGTACCTTGATGATGGAGGATTTTTGTTTTGGCAGATCAAAGTGTATCATAGTTCGGAATTTAGAATTTGTGGTTAGTAAGTGATTTGGTCCTTTTGTATGTTAAGCCTTCCCGGTTTCCCGGGACAAGGCATCAGATTTTCTTGTCTTCTTCTTCCTTGAATAATTCAATCAGGTTGTTTTTG
>DASVBM010000452.1:0-4196 GCA_036375835.1 Chitinophagaceae bacterium
GGCGGCGGACTTGAATTCGGAGAAGGTACGCGTGACTGCCTGAGACGGGAGTTCAAAGAAGAAACCGGACTGGATGTGGAAGTTGGTGAACACATTTACACTACCGACTTTTTCCAGGTCTCAGCCTTCAACAATAATGACCAGATCATTTCGATCTATTACTACGTGCACGCGGATGCGACACAGCTGGCAACAAAAACCACTGCTTTCGACTTCCTGCCCCACCAGGTATCGGACCCCGAAGGTGAAGCCGAAGTATTCCGCTGGATAGAATGGGAAGACCTCCACGAAGACATTATGGACCTCCCGATAGACAAGCTGGTGGTCAGGCTGATCCGGCGGTCTTAACCGGAAGCGGGGATATTACCAAACGGTTCATCGTTTTTTCCCATCGCCGCGTGTTTGAGTTTCGCGGCTGTTTCATGACCCAGGTATTTCTCGATGATTCCATGAACAAGATAGATCACAGGCGTCAGCACTATTGCCATCAGGAATTTATAAATATAGTTTACGGTACCGATAGCCAGTACCTGCGCGAGGCTCCAGTCGGCGCCGATATAAAACGCAACTACCAGCACGATATAACTGTCGATCAGTTGAGAGACCAGCGTTGAGCCGGTGGCGCGGAGCCAGATCTTATTCTCGCCGGTGACCTTTTTGATCCGGTGAAAAGCAAACACGTCTACCACCTGCCCCACCAGGAACGCGATCAGTGAGCCTATGATGATCCAGTTACTCTGACCCAGTACCGCGCGGTAAGCACGCTGCAGGTCCGGAACGTTCTTATTAGACCCCGGCCACCAGTCCGGCGGAACAAGATAAATGGCCGCGGTAAATGCGAGGTACGCATAGGCGATCAGCCCGACTGTGAGATAAGAAAGCAACCGAACACCTTTCGGACCGTAATACTCGTTGATAATATCGGTCATGATAAACACCACCGGCCAGAGCAGCACACCCGCGGTGAGCGAAAACCCGAGGCCGTTTTGCCCGAATAAGGAAAAGCTGAAGGGTTCAAACCCGAATGTTTTCTCGAGCGAGAATATCTTCACCCCGATCACTTCTGCGATCAGTGCGTTCGCTATAAAAAAACCGCCAAGTATAATAAACAACCGGACGGGCCGGTTACGCGTGAGGTTATGGATCATCAGGTAAAGAAATAAAAGATAATCTGAATGATGAAGCAAACCAGGTTGAATACCAGCATCCATCCCGGCAACGTCACTTCGCGCTTCAGCAGGGTGCGGATCAGCAGAAAGGGATGGAGTACCAGATTCAGCAGGAAAGCGAACACCCAGCCGGTGGTAACGACCAGTCCGTTCAGGTAGCTGTTTGAAACCGGCATCAGGTTAAAGTACCCGGCGAGGAACAAGAGGAACATCACATTCATCAGCACAGCTACCCTTGAAAGAAATAATACCGTTCTCATACAATTCGTGTAAAATACTATTATTTTGCTTTTTGCATAAAATTTCACAATGAACAAGTTCTCCTGGAAGCCCCTGATCCCCCACTTCGTAGCTGTTGGTGTCTTTCTGATCGTAGCGCTGATTTACTGCAAACCTGCACTTGAGGGTAAAGTGCTGCAACAGCACGATATCACACAGTGGAAAGCCATGTCAAAAGATATTTACGACTACAAGGAGGTCCATGGCGAAGCGCCGCTGTGGACGGAGAGTATGTTCAGCGGCATGCCGGGATATATGATTGCCACCCGTGCGAACAACGTTGTGCCTTACTACTTCCAGGAGGTGTTATCCCTTTTTCTTCCGAAGCCATTTAAATTCTTCTTCCTTGCCTGTATCTGTTTTTACATATTTACGCTGGTTCTTCGTGTCAATCCCTGGATAGGTATCATAGGCGCGCTGGGGTACGCATATGCCACCTATAACCCGGTTATCATTGGCGCGGGTCACGATACGAAGATGTTATCAATTGCGCTGATGCCGGGACTTATCGCGGGGTTGCTGCTGATCTATGAAAGACGATACTGGCTTGGCGCGGGACTTACAGCTGCATTTGCAGGATCCCTGATCAGTGTAAACCACCTGCAGATAACCTACTACGCACTCATCATCGCTTTCCTGATGAGTATCGGCTACGCCGTCAGATGGATCATGACGAAGCAATACAAACACATGGTTATTGCTTTTGTTTTTGCGGTGGTCGCGGGACTTGTTGGAGTGCTCTGCAACGCCGTCACCCTGTTTACAACCTATGAATATTCCAAAGAAACGATCCGTGGTGGCAGCCAGCTGGCTACTGACAAGAGCGACGTCACAAAAGAAGGCCTCAGCACAGACTACGCACTGAGTTATAGTGTGGGCATAGCCGAGCCGCTGGTGATGGTCTTTCCCCGGATGTATGGCGGAAGCAGCCATCGCCTGGAAGTAGCGGAAGATAAATCAAAGGCTATTGAGGCACTGCGGGCGATGCCACCACAGCTCGGGCAGCAGATACAGAACTACCTGAGTTTTTACTGGGGCGGCATTGCGGGCGTTGGTACCTCGGGCCCGCCGTATGCAGGCGCGATCATCTGCTTCCTCGCTATCCTGGGATTTGCGGTACTGGGCAACAAACATAAATGGTGGGTGCTTGCCACCATGATCCTGACCATTATGATGAGCTGGGGAGAATACTTCCTTGGCTTCAACACTTTCCTGCTCGAACATCTTCCTTTTTATAATAAGTTCCGGGCGCCGAGTATGATCCTCGTCGTTCCAACATTCCTGCTCTGCATGATGGCAGTGCTCGCGCTGGACAAGATCATGTTTCGCTCACCGGACCGGGCACTGCTGATGAAACAGTTCAAAAACGGGCTGTTCGGCGTGGCTGCGGTGTTTGCTATTGCGCTCCTCATGTACATGAGCTTCGATTACCTGACCAGCCGTGAAACGGAAGTATTAAAAATGGTGAGCCAGGAACAGGAGCAGGTGAAAGAACCCGTTCGCTCATTTTTTAATGCACTCAAGGAAGACCGTCAGTCACTTTTCCTGAACGATATTCTCCGGTCCTTCTTTTTCATGGCAGTGGCGTTGGTGGTGATCTGGATGGCCATGAAGCGGACCCTGAAACCCGGTCTTGCGCTGCTGATTCTTGGAATTTTCGTCCTGATAGACCTGCTGGTGATTGACGCCAAATACCTGAACACGGAAAACTACCAGGACAGGGAAGAATACGAGGGAAATTTCCTGCCTTCGAAGGAAGACCAGCAGATCATGCAGGATAAGGGGTATTACCGCGTGCTCGATCTCAGGTACGGTGGTATCGGTGGTGCTTTCAACCAGGGCGCGATGACTGCATATTTCCATAAGTCGATTGGTGGTTACCACCCCGCCAAGCTGAGTATCTACCAGGACCTGATCGAAAAGCAGCTGCTGAATTTCCCGAACTGCCTTCCGGTGCTGAATATGCTGAACACGAAATACATCATCAACAGCGATGGCAGAACCGCACAGGTGATCCCGAATCCGGACGCGAACGGCCCGGCGTGGTTCGTGAAAGCGATCAGGTGGGTGAATACCCCGCAGCAGGAAATGGATGCGCTCACCACCTTTAATTCAAAGGATACGGCAGTGATCTCAACCCGCTTCCGTGATGTTGCAGGAAAACCTTTCAGCTTCGATTCCTCAGCGGTCATTCAGCTGGAAAAAGCCGATAATGACATCATCAGCTACAAGACCTCGGCAAAGCAGCCACAGTTCGCGGTATTCAGCGAGGTGTATTACGATAAAGGCTGGAAGGCTTATATAGATGGTAAAGAAGTTGAAATAGCCAAAGCAGATTATGTGCTGCGTGCACTTCCTGTGCCTGCAGGCGAACACCGGATCGAATTCCGGTTTGACCCGGCGAGTCATCGCATCGGCAGCACCGTTACATTGATCTGTTCGATACTCATGATCGCGCTGCTGGGGTATGGCCTATGGAGGTTTTACCGGAACAACGAAACGGCGGTGCTGGAAGAATATTAAGCGATACGGTTTTAGAAAGTCCCGCAGCTGCGGGACTTTTTTTTATCGTGAAGCGGGGTGTATCTTGCAAACATGTGGCTGCCGCTCGTTAGCATCATCCTGCCTGCGTATAACTGCGAGAAATATATTTCAGCTGCGGTGGCGAGCATCCTGGAACAGGTATACGGCAATTTCGAACTGCTCATCGTGAATGATGGTTCAACAGACCGCACCGCTGCCATCCTG
>DASVBM010000467.1:0-8534 GCA_036375835.1 Chitinophagaceae bacterium
GGTGAACCTGTTCACTACCTCGAAAGCCATGCTCAGCAGTGATTCGGGCCCCGCGCACCTTGCGGGTGCCAGCGGACTTCCGCTGGTAGTAATTTTTGGCGCAGGAGATGAGCTTGAAACAGGACCTTATTACCGGTCTGCGTCTTCAGTAGTCCGCCTGGGCAAGCTTTCCTGTGAGCCCTGCCGGAAGAATGAATGCAAATTCGGGATCGATCCGCCTTGTCTTACAGACCTCGACGAACATCACATAGTAACTGAATTGTTGAAACTGGTTGCCGGATGAAGATCGGTTTCGATGCATACTTCAGCTTCCATTTTAAAACCGGGGTGTCCCACTATGGACGCAACCTGGTGAACAGCCTTGCCGGTTTATATCCCGATACAGAACTCGTGTTATTCACCGACAGGCGGACCGGGTTATACCAGCCTGAATTTCCGAATGTGCGGATAGTGGAGACGGGCGAGGTAGCAGACTACCACCGCTGGCTGGAAGAACCGCGGTTGATCTCAGCAATCGAATCAGAAAAGCCCAACCTGTTTCATGGGCTCGATCACGGACTTCCTGCCCTCCGGCATATCCGGTCGGTGGTAACTGTGCATGACCTGTTTTTTGAATCGCACCCGCAATTGTATTCAGCAGCGGACGTTGCATATTACCGCCGGGTAACTCCGCTTGCCTGTAACCTGGCCTCGCGAATTATTGCGATCAGTGACTTTACCAGGGATGAACTGGTGCAGCGTTATGGAGTTCCACGAGAGAAAATCGGGGTTTGTTATCAGACCTGTAATCAATTGTTCTTTCAGCCAGTGCCCGAACAACGCAAAGCGGAACTCCGGAAACACTATCAATTGCCGGAAGTATTCTGGTTATACGTGGGAGCGGTCAGTGAACGAAAGAACCTGCTGAAGATCTGCGAGGCGCTGCATATTAACCGCGACAGGTCGGCTATTCCGCTCGTGGTGATCGGTGAAGGTGATGCATATCTGCAACAGGTACGCGATTTCCTGGAAGCGAAGGACCTGTCGGACAGAGTGCTTTTTATCTCCTACACCGAACAGGCAAGGCAGTCATTATCATTCCAGCAGGCCCGGGACGTCCCTGCATTTTACCAGATGGCGCTGGCGCTGCTTTACCCGAGTTACCTGGAAGGTTTTGGCATCCCTTTGATTGAATCGTTCGCCTCGGGAACGCCTGTCATTACCGCTGCATCGGGCAGCTTGCCGGAGATTGGTGGAAACGCAGCCTGCTATGTTGATCCGTTTGATGCACGGAGTATCGCAGAAGCCTTACTGAAACTTGAATCGGATCCCGGTCTCCGCGCTTCAATGATCAGTCGTGGCAGGCAGATTCTCCCGAACTTTACCGCGATAACGACCGCTTCGGCGATAATGAAGGTCTACCGGGAAATGCTATGACAGATTTCAGCAACGATATTGAACAATGCCTCAGGGTACTGAAGAGCGGAGGCGTCATTTTATACCCCACCGATACCATCTGGGGAATTGGCTGCGATGCCACCGATGAAAATGCGGTGGAAAGAGTAATGGAGATTAAACGCCGTCCACAGAATAAAAGCTTTGTGGTATTGGTGGCAGACGAGAACGACGTACTGAAATATACCGCGGGTCCGGACCTCGAAGTGTTTAATTACCTGGAAAAGACGGAGCGACCCACAACCGTGGTCTACGATCATGCGATCGGGATTGCCGGGAATGCCCTGGCAGCAGATGGCAGCGTCGCTATCCGGATCGTCAGGGATCCTTTCTGCCGGCAGTTGATCCGCCGCTTCCGGAAGCCGCTGCTCAGTACTTCGGCTAACCTCAGCGGCGAGCCTTCGCCCGCGAACTTCGGGGCTATCAGCGCGGAAATCATTCAAAATGTAGACTATGTTGTGGAACATCGACGCAATGACACCGCTGCTGCCTTGCCTTCCAGCATAATCAAATGGGGTTCCGACGGGAAATTCACAATCCTGAGACCCTGATGTGGAAAGCTGTGGACAAATTCACCATATTGATTATTAATCATTTGTAGTCTGCTTTCTGCTTCCCCGCAAAACTTTAATTGGCTGATATCCGTTCTGGAAAAGTAATTGTGCCAGACACCCATCTAAAACACGTTATATGGCAAGGGTTATATTGGATGTACCTTCAGAAAAAATGGGCTCGTTCATTCGCGCTATCATGAACCTGGGTATCGATAAACATGCGATAAGTTCAGAGCGGGAGGTTACCGGAAGCAGCCGCCCGGAACGCGAAAGCCTTTTTTCAGGCAGCCGATTCAAAAACTTCACCTCGAAATTATTCGACTGGGATCGCAATCGTAACGAACTCGAGTTCGAATAAGCCGAATGGTGCGTCATGCCCGCCGGCCTATCTTTGCCGGCGATGCAGATCAATTGTACAGAACGGGAATTATTCATTTTTAAAAAGATCGCGCAGGCCGCCTGGGAGCTGAATTTGCCTGCCTATCTGATCGGTGGCTTTGTACGCGACAAGATCATCGGAAGAGATACAAAAGACGCCGATATTGTTTGCCTTGGCGACGGCATTGCCCTTGCCCATAAGGTTTCCGAACGCTTTTCCAATCCTGCTGTTTCCTATTTTAAAAATTTTGGTACTGCGCATATCCGCCTGCCTGACTTCGAAGTGGAGTTCGTGGGTGCGCGCAAAGAAAGTTATGTGCACCATAGCCGGAAGCCGGAGGTATCCCCCGGGACGCTGGCAGATGACCAGAACCGCCGCGACTTCACCATCAATGCACTGGCGATCAGCCTGAACCGGGAAGATTATGGTACCCTCATCGACCCGTTCAATGGTATGAACGATATCACCAACCAGGTCATTCGGACCCCGCTGGACCCCCTGCAGACTTTCAGTGACGATCCGCTGAGGATGATGCGTGCAATCCGGTTCGCGGCACAGCTTGGTTTTCATATATCCCCGGAAACGCTTGCAGCAATTGAAAAAGATGCCGAACGGATCCGCATCGTTTCGCAGGAACGGATTACAGACGAACTCAACAAGATCATGCTGAGCCGGAAGCCTTCGATTGGCTGGGATCTTTTGTTCCGCACCGGCCTCCTCCAGCTCATTTTCCCGCAGCTCGCCGAGCTCTATGGCGCCGAATTCATTGACGGGAAAGGGCACAAAGACAATTTTTATCACACGCTGCAGGTGCTTGATAATATCTCCGCGGTAAGCGACGATCTGTGGCTGCGGTGGGCGGCACTGCTGCACGACATTGGTAAACCCGCCACGAAGAAATTTGAAGACGACGGCTGGACATTCCACGGCCACGAGGTAGTCGGTGCCCGCATGGTACCGAAAATATTTACCAAACTCAAACTGCCTCTGAATGAAAGAATGAAATACGTTCAGAAACTGGTTGCACTGCATCTTCGTCCCATCAGCCTTACCAACGAGAATATCACTGACAGCGCTATCAGGCGATTGCTGTTTGATGCCGGAAACGACATCGACGACCTGATGAAACTTTGTAGCGCCGATATCACCAGTAAGAACCGGCAGAAAGTAAAACGTTACCTGCAGAATTTCGAAATGGTGCAGCAGCGACTGGAACAGGTGGAAGAAAATGACCGTATCCGTAACTGGCAACCGCCGATCACCGGTGAAATGATCATGCAGACATTTGGTATCGGTCCCGGAAAACAGGTGGGATTAATCAAAGACGCGATCCGCGAGGCGATCCTTGATGGTGAAATTCCCAATACCTACGAAGCGGCTCACGATTTGATGGTCAGAAAAGCAGCAGAATACAACTTGCACCCAATTGTATAAGGTTGTATTTTGTGCACTCAATGCATAGGGGCAGTCTGCTTTGACGGGTGCTGAATTCCTGATTTAAACATTATTGAATGGCGATACTCAAGTTCAGAGCTTATTACGAAGAAGACGACAGTGTTTACCGCGACATCGTAATCAGGCACACCCAAACCTTTCTCGATCTGCATTATGCCATTCTCAAAGCTTACGAATTTGACAGTAAGCACATGGCAACCTTCTTCCGCAGCAATGACAACTGGCAGCGGGGCAGGGAGATCAGCCTGGAACGTTACGATAAGGATTACCGCGCCGAGCCCCTGCTGATGGAGCAGACCACCATCGGCAGCGAGATCCGCGACACCAACCAGAAATTCATCTACCTCTACGATTTCGAGAAGAACTGGACATTCCTGCTGGAACTGATCAATGTAAGCAAGGAGGAGAACCCGAAGCTGATTTATCCTGCAACAAGCCGTAGCGAAGGAATCGGTCCGCAGCAATACGGAACCAAAAGCCTGCTCGGTAACAAGTTCAACGAGATTGAGGAAAAATACGACCTGAACAACATGGAAGGCTTTGGTGAAGAAGGAGAGGAGACCACCGAAGGAGAGGATTCCGGTTCCGAATCGTTTGGATCTGAAGAAGAGAGCAGCGACGAGTTCTGATATGCAATCCAGGCAAGTTCCCGTTCATGAATCACCCGCACACTGTTATTATTATTGTTGGAGCTACTGCGGTAGGTAAAACCGATTTCGCTATACAGGCGGCCAGGTTGCTGGATACCGCGATCATTTCTGCTGATTCCCGTCAGTGTTACCGCGAACTTAATATCGGGGTTGCCAAACCATCCGCTGAACAACTTGAATCGATCCGGCACTATTTCATCAATTCACATTCCATTCAGGATGAGGTGAACGCGATGGTGTTTGAATCCTTCGCGCTCAGGGCTGCAGAAGAGATCTTCCTCCGCCGCAACGTGGCGGTGATAGCAGGCGGTACCGGGCTTTACGTGAAGGCTTTCTGCGAGGGCCTGGATGAGATCCCCGCTGTGGATCAGCAGATCAGGCAGGAGGTCACCGGTTCGTATGATCGCTATGGCCTCTCCTGGCTGCAGGAGCAAGTGAAAACAAAAGACCCGGTATTCTGGGAAACCGCGGAGCAGCAGAATCCGCAGCGTTTGATGCGGGCGCTGGAAGTGATACTGTCTTCCGGCCAATCAATCACCGGCTTTCGTTCCGGAGGCAGGCAGCCCAGGGCATTCAACATCATTAAGGTCGGACTTGATCTCCCGCGAAACCTCATCTACGAAAGGATCAACCGGCGCGTAGATCAAATGATGGAACGCGGACTGGAGGCTGAGGCCAGGGCCTTGTTCCCATTCCGGCACCTCAACGCGCTGCAGACCGTGGGTTACCAGGAACTATTCGAATACTTTGAAGGAAAGTGTACCCTGCATTCGGCCATTGAAAACATCAAGACCAACACCCGTCGTTACGCAAAACGCCAACTCACCTGGTTCAGGAAAGATAAAGACGTCCGGTGGTTCCCTGCCGGCACCCCCGCGGAAAAGGTTATTGCGCAGGTTTTTAAACATTAGCTCCGGTATCTTTTGATAAACGGTATAAATTCGGGACCTTGCGGCAACTTTCGAAGCACTACATTCCTCAACTTCGCCTCTAATTTTTAATTAAACACAGAATATGAAAAGATGGTTTTTCCTGTTGCCTGCAGTGATGCTGCTGAGTACTGCTTTGATGGCACAGGCAAGAAAGATCCAGTTCGAAAAGTACACGCTGCCAAATGGCCTGACGGTGATCCTGCACCAGGACAGGTCGGCACCGGTAGTGGCGGTGACGACGCTGTACCACGTGGGATCGAAAAATGAAGACACTTCCCGTACCGGGTTTGCCCACTTCTTCGAGCACCTGTTGTTTGAAGGTTCGGAGAATATCAAACGCGGGGAGTTCGATAAGTACGTTACCAATGCCGGCGGCGCCCTGAACGCCAATACTTCACAGGATCGAACCTTCTATTATGAACTGCTTCCTTCGAACCAGCTCGAACTGGGCCTCTGGTTGGAAAGTGAGCGGATGATGCACGCGAAGATCGAAGACATAGGCGTGAACACGCAGCGCGAAGTTGTAAAAGAAGAAAAGCGCCAGCGCATCGATAACCAGCCCTATGGTACAATCCTGATGGAAGTACTGAAGCGGGCATACAAGGTGCACCCTTACCGCTGGGCGCCTATCGGCAGCATGGACCATCTCAATGCCGCGAAGCTGGATGAGTTCATCCGTTTCTATAAAACTTTTTATGTACCGGACAACTGTGTTTTATCCATTGCAGGCGACTTCGACGTTGCCAGAACGAAACAACTGATCCAGTCGTATTTCGCTGAGATTCCCAGGGGCACCAACCCGATTCCCCGCCCGGATGTGCAGGAGCCGGCACTCGGCGGCGAAGTACGCGACGTGGTGGAAGATAATATCCAGCTTCCTGCAGTGATCCAGGCATACCGCGCACCCAAACAGGGCAGCGACGAATATTATGCCTTCAACGTGCTTTCTACATTGTTGTCGGGAGGTGAGTCTTCACGAATGAATAAAATTCTTGTAGACGAGAAGGAAATCGCAGTGGCCGCTTTTGCAATACCGTTTTTCAATGAAGATGCCGGGCTGTTCATCAATTATGCCCTGCCCAATATGGGCAATTCACCGGAGTCGCTGGAGGCGTCTATGGATTCCATCATCAACGATCTGAAACTAACCCCGGTTTCTGAAAAGGAATTCCAGAAGGTGCAGAACCAGATTGAAGCAGATTTCGTGAGCAGTAATTCCACCATGGCGGGTATCGCTGAAAGCCTGGCCAATTACCAGGTTTATTTCGGTGACGCGAACCTGATCAATACCGAACTGGAAAAATACCGGAAGGTAACCCGTGAAGACCTGATGAATGTTGCAAAAAAATACCTGAACAAAGACAACAGGGTGGTGCTCTATTATGTTCCTAAAGGAAAAAAATAGTGCCGGCTCTTATAAACCAATAAACACTAGCAGATGAAAAGTTTATATATCGTTTTATTCATGTTTGCACCTGCTGCACTGATGGCGCAGGGCAGGATCGACCGGAGCAAGGCGCCAAAGCCGGGCCCGGCTCCGCAGATCAAGATTGCCGACCCGGCAAGTTTCACACTTGCCAACGGTTTGAGAGTGTTCGTCGTACAGAATTCAAAACTGCCACGCGTTTCAGCAACACTCACCATTGATCGTGACCCGGTGCTGGAAGGTGATAAGGCAGGCTTTGTGTCGCTGGCTGGCGGCCTGCTCACCCGTGGAACTGAAACCCGCAGCAAAGCCGAACTGGATGAGGCCGTTGATTTTCTCGGCGGTAATTTATCCGGCTCCGCCACTTCGGTTTCGGTTGCTTCGTTGAAATCGAATTTTCCAAAACTGGTGGAATTAATGGCCGATGTGGCACTGCACCCCGCTTTCGCGGCTGAGGAACTGGAGAAGATCCGGAAGCAGACCCTGACCAGCCTGCAGTCTGCCAAAGACAACCCGGGCGCTATTTCCAGCAACGTAGTCAACATGCTGGTCTATGGAAAGAATCACCCTTACGGAGAGATTGAAACCGAAACAACAGTTAAAAACGTTACACTCGACGATATCAAGAAATATTATTCCACTTACTGGAAGCCGAATGTGGCCTACCTGGTGTTTGTGGGTGATATCACTGCAGCAGAAGCCAAAAAGCTGTCGGAAAAATATTTCAGTGCATGGAAACGTGGCCTGGTGCCGAAAGCAAACTTTTCACAGCCAAAAGCGCCGGCGAAGACCTATATCGCCGTTGTTGACCGTCCGTCTTCCGTACAGAGCGTGATCAAACTCGTTGCGCCGATCAGTCTGAAGCCTGGAACTCCCGACGTGATACCAGGTTCAGTGATGAACGATATCCTGGGTGGTGGGTTCTCCGGCCGCCTCTTTGCCAACCTGCGGGAAAAGCATGGTTTTACTTACGGTGCCTATTCAAGCGTGCGTCCTGATAAATGGGTGGGCGAATTCAACGCCAGCGCTTCTGTGCGTACGGAAAAAACAGACAGCGCAATAGGCCAGTTCCTTTATGAATTCAATCGTATCCGCAATTCAATGGTTCCGCAGGATGAATTGTCACGCATGAAGAATGCACTTTCAGGCAGCTTTGCCCGGTCGCTGGAGCAACCTTCCACGATTGCGAACTTTGCGCTGAATATTGCGCGTTATAACCTGCCGAAAGATTACTACCGCAACTACCTCACCAACCTGGCCAAAGTGTCTGTTGGCGATATCCAGCGGGTGGCAAAGACTTATGTGATGCCGGAGAACCTGCATATTGTTATTGTGGGTAATGCAAAGGCTTTTGCACCCGGTCTTGAGAAATACGGAGAGGTTCACTACTTTGATATCTATGGAAACGAAATTGCGAAACCGGTTGAAAAGAAAGTGGATGCGAACGTAACTGCAGAAGGCGTAATACAGAAATCAATAGAGGCTATTGGCGGAAGCAAAGCGATTGCCGGGATCACGGATATCTCGTTGTCAGGAAAAATTACCGTGATGGACAACCCGGTGGATTATAGCCAGAAGGTCATCATCCCCGCTGGGTTTGTAACCGAGGTTTTATTCCAGGGAATGGTCGTTCAGAAAGACATGCTCAATAACGGCGAGTACACCCGCGTTCAACAAGGCACAAACGTACCGGTTGATGAAAAA
>DASVBM010000405.1:0-27583 GCA_036375835.1 Chitinophagaceae bacterium
AGAGGACGCCGTTCAGCACGTGATGGCTGCACCGCAACCTGTTTATACTCATGCACAGCCGTCATTTGCACCCCAGCCGGCTTCCCAGCCGCAGCCAGCCGCCGCAGCTGGACCTAAGTCCCCGGATATTAAAACGGAAAACCTGATTACCATAAAAAGCCCGATGATCGGAACGTTTTACCGTAAGTCTTCACCCGACAAACCGCCTTTCGCAGAAGTTGGCGACGAGGTATCGCCGGGCAAAGTGGTGTGTATTATTGAAGCAATGAAGTTGTTCAATGAGATTGAAAGCGAGGTGAGCGGACGCATCGTTAAGATACTGGTAGACGATGCCAGTCCCGTGGAATACGACCAGCCCCTGTTCCTGGTAGAACCGGCATAATGACAGCCACGAACGATAATCCGCGACCCCTGAAAGGCATCCTGATGCCGGCATTTTTTAATTAATACCCAAAACGATGGACAGTTGTTCCAATTCAGCCTGTCCGAATCATCATAACATATGTTCAAAAAAGTACTGATTGCAAACCGTGGCGAGATCGCACTGCGTGTGATCCGCACCTGCCGGGAAATGGGAATCAAGACCGTAGCGGTTTATTCCACTGCCGACAAAGACAGCCTGCACGTCCGCTTCGCGGATGAGGCAGTATGTATCGGCCGGCCGGCGGCAGCAGACTCCTACCTGAATATCCCGCACCTGATGGCGGCGGCCGAGATCACCAATGCAGATGCAGTGCACCCGGGCTACGGTTTCCTGGCTGAGAACGCGAAATTCTCGCAGATCTGCGCCGATCACGGCATCAAGTTTATCGGGCCTACGCCGGAGATGATCAACAAGATGGGTGACAAGATCACCGCAAAAGATACAATGATCAAAGCCGGCGTTCCGGTTGTTCCCGGCAGCGATGGATTGCTGGAAAGCCTGGAGGAGGCAAAGGACCTGGCCAAAAACAAAGTAGGCTACCCGGTGATCCTGAAAGCCACTGCCGGAGGCGGTGGTAAGGGTATGCGCGTGGTATGGGAAGAAAGTGAAATGGAGCGCGCCTATAATACAGCGAAGGCGGAAGCAGGTGCGGCTTTCAAGAATGATGGCGTTTACATGGAGAAATTCGTGGAAGAGCCCAGGCACATTGAGATACAGGTGGCGGGCGATCAGTATGGCCAGGTTTGCCACCTGAGCGAACGCGACTGTTCAATCCAGCGTCGCCACCAGAAACTGGTAGAAGAATCCCCATCGCCTTTCATGACGCCGGAACTGCGGAAGGCAATGGGTGAGGCTGCAATCAAAGCTGCGTCCGCGATTAATTACGAGAGCGTGGGAACCGTGGAATTCCTGGTTGACAAACACCGGAATTTCTATTTCATGGAGATGAACACGCGTATCCAGGTTGAACACTGCGTAACTGAAGAAGTAATCAATTTCGACCTGATAAAGGAACAGATCAAGATTGCGATGGGTGAAAAGATCAGTGGGCAGAATTATGAGCCCCAGATGCACGCTATCGAATGCCGGATCAATGCAGAGGATCCGTATAATGATTTCCGTCCTTCGCCGGGAAGGATCACAACGCTGCACACACCGGGCGGACATGGAGTGCGCGTGGACAGTCACGTGTATACCGGTTATGTGATCCCGCCATACTATGATTCAATGATCGGCAAACTGATCACTATTGCGCAGACCAGGGAAGAAGCCATCCACACGATGTACCGTGCACTCAGTGAATACGTGATCGAAGGTATCAAAACCACGATCCCCTTCCACCTGCAACTGATGCAGAATGAAGACTTCATAAAAGGAAACTTCACCACCAAATTCCTTGAAACTTTCAAAATGAAATAAAAAAAAGGTCCGAATCTCCACGGACCTTTTCTTTTTTTATGCCACAGTGTTACCGCGCTGCTGTTGCAGCACCTGTATGCATTGACAGATATCCAACATTTTTTCCCTTATCGTTTACCAGGTAACCGGTTTTAGCCACGAATACATAGTTCTTCTGGCTGTCATAGATATAAAACGGGTAATTCTCATTCCTCAGTTTGGCCAGCTTCCCGATGAGCGTCAGGCGGCTGCCATCCCACTTCACCAGGTTTTTGTTCACGGTGATGAAATATTCGTTCTTTTTATCGACTGTAAAGTTTACTTCCACCAGGATATCCTCATCGGCGAGTACCGCAGACCTGCTGTATTGCTGTTCGGCTTCCCTGCCCAACGTTACCGCGGTACTGGTCGTACGGGTGCTGCTACCCTGCCGGCTTTCGGAACGGGCCACATCAGCGGGAACGGCCGCATTCCAGCCTTTCGCAATTGCCATCAGCCGGTCTGCCTTGCCGGGGTGAGTAGCTGATGCGCGATCTGCTGAAATTAAACGCATCGCGATCTGCGCGTCTTCCAGCGAAGCGCCCATCTTGCGAAGCACCATTCCTGAAAACTCATCTGCCTCCAGTTCATTACGGTGGGAACTTCCGCCATTGCTTTCAAAAACGTGTCCTTTCACGTGATGCCCGATCTCGTGGGCAAGTATACTCACCGAAGCCCAATCGGTGCCAGTGGCACGATCGATCTGCCTGATGAAATTCGGGTTGTACAGAATATATCGCTTGTGATTATAAAACACCGCGCCTGCATTGGGCACATTGGCTTCCCGTACTTCGAAATTCACCCTCAGGTTCATAATGGAGATGATCTCATCAATAATGTTTCGCGCTTGACCTACCGAGGCGAAATTCGAAACCTTTGCGCTGCCGGTACCCTCATTGGTCAGCACCTTCCATTCCACCTGGAACTGTGCGTTTGCACTGCCTGCAGCAAGAAGGAAGATTATAATCGCGGTCAGGAACCTGGATAATTTCATAGGAAGTTTTGAGTATTCTACTGATCAGACGGTAATTTCCTATAGAAATCGTTAGGGAAAATTTAAAAGCCAGCTTGCTAACGAAGCTTTAACGGCCATTTCCGGAAATAAAAAAGCCGCCTCTTACGAAGCGGCTGTGATATTCCGGTCGATTGTTGTTACCTGAGGAACAGGAGCTCACGGTATTTGGGCAGTGTCCAGTCTTCGTCATTGACCAGGTGTTCCAGCTTATCCACATGGTACCTGATCTCATCGAAAAATTTTTCCTTCACGTCGTTGCAGTAGGCAATCGCCTTTTTACGCGTATCGGTGATCTTGTTTGCTTTTCTGCGGGCATCCACCATCTCGCAAACCTGTTCATGTACGGCCTGGATGTGTTCACTGATCTGCCGAAGTGCATTGAACTGGCTGCGATACAGCGGCTCGTCAATACCCAGGTCCTTCATGCCCTTGATGTTTGCCAGCAAACGGTTCTGGTAGGTAATGGCCGCCGGCAGTATGTGATTGATCGCCAGGTCGCCCATGATCCTTGCTTCGATCTGTACTTTTTTGATGTACTTCTCCAGCTCGATTTCATGCCTTGCTTCAAGCTCGGTATGCGTGTAAATTTTGTTTCCTTCGAAAAGCTTCTTGGCCTTCGGGGTAACCATTGCGTCCAGCGCGACAGGAGTCGTTTTCAGGTTCGGCAACTTGCGTCTTTCCGCTTCTTTGTGCCATTCTTCACTGTAGCCATCGCCTTCAAACAATACGGCCTTGCTGTCGACAATATATTTCTGAATGATATGCATGATCGCCACCTCCTTCTTGTCTCCTTTGTCGATCAGCGCATCCACTTCATTCTTGAAATTCCGGAGTGTTTCTGCCATGATCGTATTCAGCACCGTCATTGCGTTGGCGCAGTTGGCCGAGGAACCCACAGCGCGGAACTCGAATTTGTTCCCGGTAAAGGCAAACGGTGAAGTTCGGTTGCGGTCGGTATTGTCCAGCATCAGCTCGGGGATGCTGCGGTGCAGGTCCAGTTTGAGAATCGCTTCATCCTGCTCGTCAAACTTATCGCCTACCCTTTGTTCAATATCATGGAGCACCTTCGCGAGGTATTGTCCCACGAATACTGAAATGATAGCGGGCGGCGCTTCGTTGGCACCCAGTCTATGATCGTTTGGTGCCGAGGCGATAGAAGCGCGCAGGATATCGGCGTAATCGTTAACAGCCTTGATGGTATTCACAAAAAACGTGAGGAACATCAGGTTGGTCTTCGGTGTCTTGCCCGGTGCCAGCAGGTTCACGCCGGTATCTGTGGCCATGCTCCAGTTATTGTGTTTCCCGCTTCCGTTGATGCCGGCAAACGGTTTCTCGTGCAACAGTACCACCAGGCGGTGACGCTTGGCCACCCTGCTCATCACGTCCATCAGCAGGGTGTTGTGATCTACGGCGATGTTCACTTCTTCGAAGATCGGCGCGCACTCAAACTGAGCCGGCGCAACCTCGTTGTGGCGCGTCCGCAGGGGAATGCCCAGTTTATAGGCTTCCTGTTCAAAATCACGCATGAACGCGTATGTCCTTTCCGGGATGGATCCGAAGTAATGATCCTCCAGTTGCTGGCCTTTGGCAGGTGCCGCGCCGAATACCGTTCTGCCGCACTGTACCAGGTCGGGACGCGCGTTAGCCAGTGCTTCGTCGATCACGAAATATTCCTGTTCCCATCCCAGCGTGGGGGTAACCTTGGCTATATTCTTATCAAAATAGTTGCAGACATCCACTGCGGCTTTGTTGATCGCTTCCAGCGCTTTCAATAAAGGCGCTTTGTAATCCAGCGATTCGCCGGTATAGGATACAAATATGGTGGGGATGCAAAGGGTTTTACCTTCGCCGATCTCCATGATGAATGCCGGAGATGAAGGATCCCAGGCGGTATAACCACGCGCTTCAAACGTTGCCCGCAATCCGCCGCTGGGAAAAGAAGAGGCATCGGGCTCCTGCTGGATAAGTGCAGCCCCGTCAAATTCCTCTATGGCAGTACCGTCGCCTTTAATTGTAAAAAATGAATCGTGCTTTTCTGCCGTGGTACCGGTAAGTGGCTGAAACCAGTGAGTGAAGTGTGTGACACCTTTGCTTTCAGCCCAGGCGCGAATGCCGGCTGCGATCTGGTTGGCAACGGCGCGGTCAATCTTTTTACCACCCCTGATACTGCCCACCATGCTCTTGTAGGCCTCGTCACTTAAGAATTCTCTTGCGGTTTTCAGGGTGAAGACATTCTCTCCGAAAATGGCGGTTATCTTGGCAGGATTGGCAACTTTCACGCTGCCTGAACTGTTGTTCAACCGGTTGATGGCATCAAATCTTAAACTCATAAATTTTTGGTTTCAGACCCCAAAAAAATGCTTTTTTCCGGAAATTTTCTTATTTTTTTAAGCCTGTTGGTTGAAAAATGGGGATAAACCGGAGAAAAATTCAGTTTTTTAGGACTGCCGCTGCAGAATTGATAATATCTATTTTTTCCTAATATATGCAGATTTACTGAAGGTTGAAGCCACATAAGGTGCCAGCAGAAGGGGTAATACCAGCGCCCGGTATCGCACCACCGCGCCGGAAAATGGAACCGTATACCCGATGATCAGCAGGGTGATCAGGGCGAAAACCACACAGGCTACCGCTACCGGGGCGAACCCGAAACAAGCGCTGCGCCGGTAAATGCAATATCCCAACAATAACCAGCAGAGAATAATTTCCATCGAAGCGATCCAGGAAACCGCTCCGGCCTCACCGGGGTGTGGCCGTAAAAAGGCCATATCGATCGCAGCAGGAAGTGCCGCAACAAAACCGGCAAACGTAGGTTCCAGTGGCCGCGTTTCAATACGCGATCCACCTTCAAGCGCCATGAACTGGCGCTGCTTCTCTGCCAGCTGCCCGGGAATGTCGAGTGCAGGATGAATGTATTTTGCCGAAAAACCGATGGCAACCCCGGTAATCAACACAATTGCCACTGTTGCAAGCCGCCTGCGCGGAAATACATGCAGAATTCCGCCAAGGCCCAATGCTGCCACGAGGACAATCGCAAGATAGTTACGCAAAACAAAAATGAGCAGCAGGCAGGAAACCAAAACCAATACATGCAAAACACGTCGCCTCATTTCCAGTATAGCCTGGAATGAATAAAATGAGAGGCCCAGTGCCGAAAATATCAGCCCGTCTTTATGTATACCGCTGCACCAGAACAGAAACGACGGAACCAGGAACACTGCTGCCACCAGCTGCCAGCCTGTGTTCCGGTACAGTGTGCGCATCAACCGGTAAAATGCAACCAGCCCGATAAAGAAAAGAAAATTGAAAAAGATAATGTCTGCGTGGAAATTGCTGTTGGTAAAAACATTCGTTACCGCCACCAGTTTCACCAGGGCGCGGTCTTTAACATCGTTCCAGTATGAATTCTTATCGGCAAACAAACCGCCGGTAGTGGGATAATAGTTTCGGAATAGCTCCGTGGTAAAGCCAACCGGGTCTTTTTTCAGTAGTTGCGTTTCCGGGAGGCTGCGTTCGTAGAACTTCCAGGTATCCGCACGCTGCCTGTATTGCGGAAGGGAATGAAACTGCAGGTAAGCGAGACCTGCGGCCACTTTTATCGTGAACAGCCCTACCAGTACAAACCGGTTTAATCCACTGTTGCGGAAAAAGCGCATCCGAGTGATCAGCCAGCTAAATAACAACAGGTAAAAAAAGAAAATAAACCAGGACATTCAAGCTAGTTTTTGACGATGCCATTTCTGATCGCGAACATCACGAGCGAAACCCGGTTGCGTATCCCGATCTTCTTTTCTATACTCTGTTTGTAAAAGTCAATCGTTTTCGGGCTGAGCCCCATTTCCCTGGCAATGGCGGCGTATCCGAGATCCGAGCAACTCAGGTGGATAAACTGGAGTTCTTTCGGCGTCAGGATACGGGTATCGAATTCCTTTGCCGGGGTACGACCAACCGATTGGATAACGGTCATGTGCAACTGGTCGTTCAGGTAAAATCCCCTGCTGATCAAAGAATCCAATGCGGTCAGCAGTTCCTGTGGTGAGGCGTTTTTCAGCACATAACCATTCGCGCCGGCATGTAGCATCCTTATGATCGCGTCTTCCTCATCTCGCATGCTCAGCGCCAGGATCTTCACATCGGGATACGTTTTTTTCATCCAGGCCGCTGCTTCAAAGCCGTTCATTTCGGGCATATTGATATCGAGTAGAATTGCCGTCGGTAATTGTTCAGGATTTATCATCTCCGTAAGCTGCTTCCCGTTATCGGCCTCAAACAAAACAGAATAACCGGGGAACGAATTTATCAGCGCAGCCAGTCCATGGCGCAGCAAAATATGATCATCTACTAGGGCAACTGTTTTCATATCGCTTATGAATATTTAAATGTAATGATTGTTCCCGTACCCGGGGCGGTTTGAAGAGCCAGCACCACACCGATGGCCCTGGAACGTTGACGGAGATTATTAAGGCCCTGGCCCTGCTTGCTCTGGCCCGGGTTAAATCCTTTACCATTGTCGCGGATCGATAGGAAGTTCCCCGACATCTCCGCAACTACCACTGTAGCTTCCGAATGTTTGATAATGTTGTTCAGCACCTCCTGTACCATCCGGTACATTACCATTTTCTCGCCCGGCTGCAGTTGCATCTCGCCATCCAGCTTGAATATGGTTTTGAACCTGCCGGATTGTTCCAGCAAGCCGAGTTCATTGCGGACCGCTGCTCCCAGCCCCTCGCGAAGCGTATTTTCCGGGTCCAGGCTTTTACTCAGGTGGCGCAGGTCCAGGATGGCCTTGGTCAGGAGCGCTGAAGTATGTGTCACTTTCTCGGGATCGGTGTGTTGCAGGGTGTTCAGATTCAGGTTAACCAGCGAAAGCACCTGCCCTACATTGTCGTGTATCTCCTGGCTGATCTGCCGCATGGTATTTTCCTGCACTTCCAGGTGCGACTCAAGCAGCGCCTGCTCATAATGCAGCTTCAGGTTTTCTTTTTCCCGGATATTACGGAGATTCCGGTTGTTAAAATAGATCAGCATCATCATCATGAACAAAGCAATGAAGATGAGGATCACTACGAGGGCGATGATAACAATGAGTATTTCACCGGCGGATTGGGGCATGTTCGGGTTTGGGTTTGGTTAGCCACGAAAATCAATCCGCAACAAATATGTAAAATTACCATGACATGGCAAAGGCAGTTGATTCAAATTAACACCCGGGCATTTTAAACCGCAGGGGATTGGCTTAACTGAGTTTGGCGGAGATCAGCTTCAGGAATTCATTCCTTGTGATGTGATTGTTCAGAAACTCACCGTCAAAAGCCGAGGTGGTAGTGACTGAGTTCTGCTTCTGTACACCGCGCATCATCATGCAAAGGTGTTTTGCTTCTATTACCACTGCCACGCCAAGCGGATTCAGCGACTCCTTCAACGCCTGGAGAATCTGGGTGGTCATTCGTTCCTGTACCTGGAGCCTCCGCGCATACACATCCACCACCCGCGCCAGTTTACTCAGCCCGGCAATATAGCCATTTGGTATATAGGCGATATGTGCCTTGCCGAAGAATGGCAGCATATGGTGTTCGCACATGGAGTAAAGTTCAATATCCTTCACCAGTACCATCTCGCTTACGTCTTCTTTAAACTTCGCGGAATCCAGGATCTTCTTTGCGTCCATATGATAGCCCTGGGTCATGTACTGCATGGCTTTGGCCACGCGTTCCGGCGTTTTCAGCAGTCCTTCGCGCTCCGCGTCTTCACCAATCAGCTCAATGATCCTGCGGTTGGCGCGCACCATTTCTTCAATTGTTTCGTCGGAATATTCATCCACTCTTTTGTATGCCATAGCTTTGTTTTTTGCCGCCTTTAATCGGCGGGATATTCTACAAAATTCCTCGGTGTCTCATACAACCGGACCTGGAGGTCGAACTGCTGATCGATATGTGGCCGCAGCAGATTATAGATCACCACCACGATATTCTCGGCGGTCGGATTCAGTTCCCGGAACTCTGCGGTATCAAGGTTCAGATTCTTGTGATCAAAACGGCTCAGAATTTCGCGGCCAACCAGGTCCGAGAGGAGCTTCATATCCATCACGTACCCGGTTTTTGGATCCGGCTCTCCCGTCACCTTCACTTCCAGTTCATAATTGTGGCCATGGTAATTGGGCAGGTTGCATTTACCGAATACACGCTGGTTGGTGGCATCATCCCACTCAGCAACGTGCAGGCGATGTGCCGCATTGAAATGTTCCTTCCTGTATACTGCCACTCTTTTACCCATGATCAGCCGTAATATTCAACAAATATCCGTGGTGTTTCGTACAATTTGATACAATGCAGTGTAACATTCGGGGGAAGCCGGGGCTGCAGTTCATTCCAGATGCCGATTGCCAGGTTTTCCGTGCTGCACATCTTTCCCCTCAGAAAGTCAACATCCATATTCAGGTTTCGGTGATCAACCTTTTCAATAACGTGTTGTTTGATGAGCATGCTCAGCTTCTTTACGTCGATCAGGAACCCGGTCTCCGGATCGGGATCTCCCTTCACGGTAACGTAAAGATCAAAATTGTGTCCATGCCAGTTGTCGTTCGCACACATCCCGAAGACCTCGTCGTTTTTCTCGCGACTCCAGCTGGGGTTGAATAATTTATGAGCGGCATTAAAATGCTCGATCCTTGTCAGGTAGACCATCCCGGTACATTAGTTTGGTCGCAAAGTTAAGGCAACCAAAAGAATAGGTCCCTTGTTGCATAATCCGGCGGAAGCGCCGACCTTTGCGCGGCTATGCGGATCATTGTTACTGCAGCCACAGTGGATGAATGGATGCCTGCCTACCTGCAGGTGGACACGTTGTATACCAGCGAAAGCAAACGCATGAAGGTGATCTTTCACCAGAGCGGTGTAGGACTATTGTCAACCGCCGTTTCGCTTACACGGGTGATCTGCGACGAAAAGCCGGAACTGGTGATACAGGTCGGGATCGCCGGGACCTTCGACGACAAAATGCCGCTCGGTAAAGTGGTATGCATCAAAGAGGAAAGCCTGGGAGATCTTGGAGTGGAAGAAGAAGGTAAATGGAAAGACATATTTGATCTAAAGCTGGAGAAATCGAGTTATCCCCCCTTTGAAAAAAGAAAGCTGCCGAACCAGTGGCTTGCCGAATATAACCTGCTGAAGCTGCCCGAGGTTGCTGCGGTAACCATTAACCAGATAACCAGCTCGGAAGAACGGAAACTACAGCTTTCTAAAAAGTATGAAGCTTCTACGGAAAGTATGGAAGGTGCCGCACTGCATTATGTTTGCCGGAGCTTCAACGTGCCTTTCCTGCAGATCAGAGCTGTTTCCAACTACATCGGGGAAAGAGATAAATCGAAATGGGAGCTTAAGGAGGCAATCGAAAACGTCAACCAGGTATTATTGAAATATCTTGAAAAATTTTACAAGCTGCCCTGATATGAAACTCACGATCGGATTCAGCCCCTGTCCAAACGACACTTTCATTTTCGATGCATTGGTCAATCACAGAATTGATACGCAGGGTCTTTCGTTCGATGTAAGACTGGAAGACGTACAGACTCTGAATGAATGGGCGATCGAAGGCAGGCTTGATATCACGAAAATCAGTTACGGAACCCTGCCGTTGTTGCTGGAGCAATATGTTTTGCTGAACAGCGGAGGTGCATTGGGAAAAGGAGTTGGACCGCTGCTCATCAGTAAAACACAGCGGCATCTCGCCGATGTTCCCGACCTTTCTGTTGCGATACCCGGCGAGAACACGACTGCGCACCTGCTTTTTCAGCTCGCCTTCCCCAACGCCCGGAAAAAAACATTCATGGTCTTTCACGAAGTAGAAGCCGCGGTGCTGAGCGGGGCGGTGGATGCCGGTGTAATCATTCATGAGAACCGTTTCACTTACCAGCAGAAAGGGCTGGTGAAACTGATAGACCTGGGCGAATACTGGGAAAACCGGATGCACGTTCCCATCCCGCTGGGTGGCATTGTTGCAAAAAGAAGCCTGGGCATTGCAGTCGCGCGGCAGGTTGATCAACTGATCCGCGAAAGCCTGCAATCGGCGCGTAAGGCGAGCCCCGGGATCAGCAATTATGTAAAACAGCATGCCCAGGAAATGTCGGAGCAGGTTATGCGGCAACACATCGATCTCTATGTAAATGATTTTTCGCTCGACCTCGGGGAAACCGGGCGCGCCTCGGTGAATATGCTACCCGGCCTTTCCGGGAAAACTGCGTCAGACATCTTCCTCAGCTGAGTTCCTGCACAAACCTTTTGTATAACATATCCGATACCTGGTGCGAATAGCCGGCCTGATCTATCTGCGCTACCCAGCGAAGCCCACGGATCGCATTGGTCAGGAACACCTCGTTCGCGTTTTCGAGCATCTCCGCGGTAATAACCGTCTCTTCTACAGGTATTCCTGCTTTACGGCAGCAATCAATCATATGGCGGCGCATGACGCCGGCAATGCAGCCTTCAGACAGCGCCGGCGTTTTGATGATGCCGGAAGACACGATAAAAATATTGGCGACTGAGGTATCCGCGATATTACCGGAACAGTTCAATACCACCACATCATCCAGCCCCTGTGCCTTTGCAAACCTCGCAGCCTGCAGGTAAGGATAATAACTGTTCCGCTTGATGGCCGAGAACAAATCTGCTGCCTTTCGGCCGTCGCGGAAAATACCCAGGCGCAATCCTTTATTGTTGAACTGCATGGCGGCATCGTCCAGTGACTCTGTTTCTATGATAACATCCGGCTCTTCGCCGGAACCTCCACCTGGTGGACCCTCGCGACGGTAAACAGCCAGCCGCACCCTTGCAAAACGAACCATTCCGTTTTTACGCGCCAGTTCCGCTGCCTGTTTTTCCAGCGTAGCCGCGTTGAATGTAGGGGGAGTTTTAAAACCCAGCTGGTCGAGCGAAGAAAACAAACGTTCAAAATGCAATGCGGAAAGCACGATCTTCCCGTCTGTCAATCTCATCGTTTCAAAGCACCCGTCACCATACCGCAAACCCCGGTTGGCGGCAATTATCACCGGCGTCGCAGCATCAACAAACCTGTTATTGAAAATGATCTGCCTGTTCACTTAGCATATTTAAAAAAAATCCTGTGGTTGCCACAGGATAAATACATCATAGCCGGGAATGGATCAGCCCTCCACGATACCGTGTTTAACGGCGTAAAGAATAAGCCCGGCGGTGGTCTTTGCACCGGTTTTGATCTTCAGCCGGTCCCGGATCGCTTCCACTGTGCGCGGACTGATGTCCACAAGGTCCGCAATCTCCTTGGTACTTTTTTCTTCACACATCAGTTTCAGCACGTTGATCTCTTTTTCACTCAGGTCGACTTCTTCCGCAAACGGACTTACTGCTTCGTTCTTCTTATTCCGGAGGCCGGCGAGCATCGCCTTATTGGTATACTCGTTAAAATAGAATTCGTTCTCAAAACAGGTTTTGATAGCCTGGTAAATCGTTTCCGAATCTGAGTTTTTGGTGAGGTAACTGTTCGCACCAATTTCCATCAGCCGGCTGATCATACTCACGTCGTCATTCATGGTGAGCATGATGATCTTCACGTCGGGCAGTATTTTCTTTACTTCCGGAAGCGTGGCGATGCCATCCATTATAGGCATCTGGATGTCCAGCAGGATAACATCCGGTTTCATGAACTTCACGAGATTAAGCAATTGCATTCCGTTTTCCGCCTCGCCCAGAAATTCGATGTCAGGGTAATAAGACAGAGAGGTTTTTACGCCGGTTCTGAAGAGTGCATGATCGTCTGCGATAATGGTTTTTATTTTTTCGGGCATAGGACAGGTTATTTGGCAAATATAAAACGTAATTCTGCTAATGTTATTTTCTATTTTCCTCTAGGAAATATACGTGGTTTTCACTGCGGTTTTTACCTGAATCAACGAAAAAGACGCATCCCGGGAAATTAGCAGATTTGCTATTGTTTCACGTGCCATCAGGAACTAAGTTTACAGTCCAATATCCAATCAGAAAAACGATTCAATGTCCTGAACCCGCAACTACTCTTAGCTGCGAAACCAATGAATCCAACTATCCTGGGGAAAACTAATAAAGGCCCAGGTATGTGAAACCGGGGCTTGTTGAGGTAGACAAGCCCTTTTATTTTACCCTACCCCATCCCGGTTCATCATTACCTTCGGTTGAAATAACGAACTGCTATGAACAGGACCAGCAATATTTTTTACACAATACTCTCGCTGCTTCCACTGGTTTGTTTTATTATTTATATGGCTGCTTTTTTCTGCGTTTTCAGTGAATTCATTGGTATGGTGCGGCAACCGGAAGATTTAGGAGCGGCCCTGCTCAACTCCGGTGCATTTATTTACCTGATTGCGGCAGGTATTTTAATGGGCTTGTTTACCATTACGGCGCTGGTCGTGTTTATCATTCATGTGATCAATAACCGCACGCTCACCGATACAGAGAAAATCCTCTGGGTAATGATTTGTGCTTTTGCCGGGATGATCGGGTTCCCGGTATACTGGTTTATGCGGGGCAAAAATGCCGGAAAAACCGCCGGAATGCATGGCTCGTAATTTTCCTAATAAGCAAAACCGTGATTTTACGAAATCGCTTCATAAAACCGAAGCCGCTAAATCGGGCAGTTTTTCGCTTGTTACTGCCGGTAGGTGAATCTACTTTTATTACTGCATACGAAAAACCCGTTTTAAAAATCCAAATCCTGGACGAAAAAGCCATCAACCTTTGTTAAACAAATGAAATTAGTCCCGCTCCGCGGGACTTTTCGTTTCCCCGCCCATCCGGTTACCGGATCACTGCAGGTTATACCACATCACTGTACCATAAAAGGCAGAAGGAAACGAAAGCACCAGGTTCCGACTAAACTTCCTGTCCATGCCCTCGAAAAATGTTTCATACCGCACCGCAGAATATAATGTTGAGCGACCCAACAGCAGGTGAACAAAAGCCGGCGCCATAAAACGCCGGTTCTTATCTTTAACTCATGAAGGTCAATGACGTAATTAAGGTGCTGGAAGCGCTTGCGCCGGCCAGTTACCAGGAGAACTACGATAACGCCGGCCTGATCACGGGACAGCCAGGATGGGAATGCAGCGGTATACTTTGTAGCCTCGATGTAACGGAGGAGGTTGTGCGGGAGGCAAACGCACGAAACTGCAACATGATCGTTGCGCACCACCCGATCATCTTTTCAGGTCTGAAGAAAATAAATGGTAAGAACTACGTCGAAAAAGCAGTGATCGCAGCCATCAAAATGGACATCGCTATTTACGCCATTCATACAAACCTGGACAATACGGCTGCAGGTGTCAATGGGAAAATTGCTGAGAAGATCGGCCTCGGCAAACTGGAAGTGCTGGCACCAAAGGAAAATCACCTTCGCAAACTTTACGCCTTCGTCCCCGAAGATCACGCCGGGGCTGTACGGGATGCCATTTTTGCGACAGGCGCGGGCCATATCGGCAACTACAGTGAATGCAGCTTTAATATCCGGGGAAAAGGTACATTCAAAGCCGGCGAGGGTGCCGACCCTTACCTGGGTGAGGTGGGAAAACGTCACCAGGCAGATGAGGTGAAAATTGAAGTCATCTTCCCGGCATGGCTGCAATCCGGGGTGATTTCCGCACTTCTGGATGCGCACCCCTACGAGGAAGTAGCCTATGATATCATTCCGCTGGGCAACTATTTTAAGGAGGTGGGCAGCGGGCTTGTCGGCGAGTTGCCTGAACCGATGGAGGAAGTCCGGTTCCTGTACATGCTGAAAACCAGTTTCGGACTTACGGTGATCAGGCATACGCCCCTGCGGGGCCGGCCGGTAAAACGGGTGGCTGTATGTGGCGGCGCCGGCAGTTTCCTGATCCGCAATGCACTTTCCATGGCTGCCGATGTTTATGTTACCGCGGACGTGAAATACCACGAATTTTTCGACGCCGAGGGCGAAATGGTCATCGCGGATATCGGACACTTTGAAAGTGAACAGTTTACGACAGATCTGCTAATAGAGATTTTACAGCAGAAATTTCCTACTTTTGCGGTCCTCAAAACCACGGTGAACACGAACCCCGTGCGGTATTTTGCAGGTTAGCCCTCGCCCGCGGGAATGCTGGCAATGGCGAAATAAATATCAAATCAGAAATCTACATATGGCAGTTAAAGACTTCTCTGTTGAGGAAAAACTAGCAAACCTCGTAAAGCTGCAGAAAATAGACAGTAAACTGGATGAATTCCAGATCCTTAAAGGTGAACTTCCGATGGAGGTGAGCGATCTTGAGGACGAGATCCAGGGACTCCACAGCCGCAGAACGAGAATCGAGGAAGAGATCAACGGGATCACCGAGTTTATTGAAAGTAAGAAAACTGCTATCAAAGACGCGGAAGCGTTGATCAAGAAATACGAGAAGCAGAGCGAGAACGTCAAGAATAACCGCGAGTTCGAAGCGATCAATAAAGAGATCGAGATGCAGCAGCTGGAGATCAAACTGGCGGAGAAGCACATCAAGGACGCCAATGAAGAGCTGGCCGACAAAGTGCGCAATCTCGACAACGCAAAAAAGCAGATCGCGGCAAAAGAAGGTGTTCTCACCCACAAAAAAGGCGAACTGGAAAAAATTATCGCCGATACCGAAAAAGAAGAAAAACATTTCAACCAGCTTTCAGGCGAGGCCCGCGGGCATATCGACGAAAGGCTGCTCTACAGTTATGACCGGATCCGCACCAGTTATCGCAATGGACTGGCAGTGGTACCGGTAGAGAGAGATGCCTGTGGTGGATGTTTCAATTCCATTCCACCCCAGAAGCAAAGCGAGATCCGCCAGCACAAAAAAGTGATGGTTTGCGAGAACTGCGGAAGGATACTGGTAGATCGCGACCTCGTCGACAGCGTGGACGTTAAATAATTACACAAACGTGAAGAGACAAAGGGTGACCATCGGTTACCCTTTGTTTATTTTTAGCCCATGAAAAGAATCTTCCTGCCTGCGCTCATCGTGCTGTTCCCCTTACTAAGCAGAGCCGGGAAAGTTTACGAATTCAACGCGCTCTGCCAGCAGGCCTATCAGGAGATTACCAAGCTGAAGCTAAACAACGCACAGGTATTGCTGAACAAAGCCGCGCAGCAGAACCCCGACAACCTGGTACCCGTTGCCCTCGCCAACTATATCGATTTTTATACCCTGTTTTTTAATGAAGACCCCGCTCAATACAAAGTATTCCAGCAGCAGGTGTCCAGGCGCATCGCCCTGCTTAAACAAGGACCGGAAAGCTCTCCGTTTTACAACTTCTACCTGGGCATGATTTACCTGCAGAAGGCAGGGGTCGCCATGCGCTTTGGCGAAAAGTGGTCTGCCGGCTGGGATTTTAAACGGGGCTATGGTTATGTGAAACAGAACAAAAAGAGTTTTCCGACTTTCACCCCGAATGACCTGCTCTACGGTCCGATGCAGGCAATTGTGGGTACAATACCCTCTGGTTATAAATGGATCGCGGGGCTGTTCGGAATGAAGGGGTCTATCAAAAACGGTATGCGGTTGATTGGCGGTTTCATGGATAGCCCGGATCCCTGGGCGCGCCTGTTCTTCAATGAGGCAGCCTTCCTGAATTGCTACCTGATGTTCTACATCGCCAATGACAAGGATGCCGTATTTGAACTGATCCGTTCCAGGAAACTGGACGTGGTGAATAACCACCTTTTTACTTACATGGCTGCCAACCTCGGCATTCATAATAAAATGTCAGCTTACGCCGAAGAGGTGCTGAATAACCGGAACAAATCGCCCGAATACCTTGCTACCAATGCCTGGGATTACCAGATGTCGATGGTAAAAATGAATCAGCTGCAACTGGATGACGCTGTTTATTACCTGGAAAAATTCCTGCGGGAGTTCCGCGGAAAATCTTTCGTAAAAGATGCCTGCCAGAAGTTGAGCTGGAGCTATTACCTCAAAGGAAACCTGAAATCGGCAGAAGCCGCGCGGAAAAGGCTGCTGGCGAGCGGATCAACGGAAACAGAACCAGACAAAAAAGCACAGAAGGATGCCCGTTCCGGTACCTGGCCTAACCTGCTGCTGTTGCGGGCACGGCTCCTCAGTGATGGTGGCTATCACCAGCAGGCGCTGCAGGTACTGAACGGGAAAACGAAAAATGATTTTCAAAAAACAGCCGACCAGCTTGAGCTGGTATACCGGCTCGGACGGATACATGATGACCTGAAACAATATAACGAAGCGATCTATTATTACCAGCAGGCGATCGATATCGGGTATAACCGGTCTGAGTATTTTGCCGCAAGGGCCGCCCTTCAGGCCGGGCAGATCTATGAAAGCCTCGGAAAAAAATCCACCGCCATCGCCTATTATGAGAAATGCCTTGATATGGAAGATCATGAGTATGAAGACTCAATTGAACAACGCGCCAAGGCCGGCATACAACGGTGTAAAGGTGAATAATTAATTTACAATTTGCTTCCCGGCCACCGGTAATGGTGTGCAACTTTGAGATAGATTTGTCTGAAGATGCTGCAGCGGCTACTCATACAGAATTACGCTATAATTGACGAAATACAGATCCGGTTTTCCCAGGGGCTGAATATTATTACCGGTGAGACCGGTGCCGGGAAAAGTATCCTGATGGGCGCGTTGAATCTCATACTCGGTGAGCGCGCAGATACCGGCGTGCTCCTGAACAAGGACAGGAAATGTATTGTGGAAGGAGTATTCAGCGTAGATACAAAACCAGCGGTGAAACAATTCCTGGTTGATAACGAACTGGACAACGAAACCGAATTGGTGCTGCGGCGGGAGATTGCGGTAAACGGAAAAACCCGGAGCTTCATCAACGACACTCCGGCTACGCTTCAGCAACTGAAACAACTCGCCTCGCTGCTGGTTGACCTGCACCAGCAATTCGATACGCTGGAACTGGGTGATACCGCCTTTCAGCGTGAGGTGCTCGATGCCCTCGCGGGGAACCAGGCAACGCTGGTCCGCATGCGGGAACAATACAACAGCTGGCGGGAGGCCGCCACCGCGTTAAAACAGCTGCGGGAGCAAAGTGCCTCATTCCATAAAGAAACGGACTACAACCAGTTCCTGTTTGATGAACTGAACGACCTGCAGCTGAAAGAAAATGAGCTGGAAGAGCTGGAACAGGAACTGCGGTTGCTGAACCATGCCGAAGACATCCGGTCTGCCTTACTGAAAATCGGTTATGAACTGAAGGAGAGTGACCGGCCGCTCACCGGGGTATTAAAGCAGCTTGTTCAGGAGCTGAACAGTTTTGCAACGCATCATCCCAAGCTTCCGGAACTGATCCAACGCCTGCAATCCGCGCAGATTGAACTGGCCGATATCGCTGAAGAAAGTTCATCCCTCAGTGACGCTGTCCAGCTGGACCCGCAACGGGTTGCGCTGATCAACGATAAACTGGCTGCAGCCTATAAACTGCAGCGGAAACACGGGGTTTCTTCAACACGGGAATTGCTGGAGATCCAGGCAGGACTCGAAGAAAAACTCCGGGCGGTGCTGCACACAGATGAAGCTATACTGGCAAAAGAAAAGGAAACGGCACAACTGGTGAAGGAAGCCGCGTCTACCGCAGCCGCCTTGTCGGCGGCCCGGAAAAAACAGGCTGATCCACTCATTAAAAATGTAAACCGCCTGCTTGCTCAGGTGGGTATGCCCAATGCAAGGATTCAGGTAGAAGTTACTGACAGTGACTTACAGGAAACCGGCTCCGATACGGTCGAATTCCGGTTTGATGCAAACAAGAGTAACCGGTTCGAGCCTTTGCGTAAAGTGGCAAGTGGCGGCGAACTCAGCCGCCTGATGCTCTGTATCAAAAGCCTGGTGGCACAGCATATTGATCTCCCGACCATGATTTTCGATGAGATCGATACCGGTATATCCGGCGAAGCGGCAAGACAGGTGGGCCTCATCATGAAAGAGCTTGCCGGAAGCAGGCAGATCATCTGCATCACCCATCAGCCGCAGATCGCGGGAAAAGCGAACGCGCATTTCTTCGTGTACAAGGAAATTAAAGGAGAAACGATCAAAACGAACATCCGTTTACTCGATAATGATGAACGGATCACCGCCATCGCCAGGATGCTGAGCGGCGAGAAACCCACGGCTGCCGCACTGGAGAACGCGCGTGAACTGATTAACTGATAAATACATGACCCGCCGATGAATAACGTTCCCCACTGGCAATGGCTGATGGTTATTTACTTCGTCCTGGTAGCGGTACCGGTGTGGTTGGTACATTCAGCCTTAAAGCAACGCCTGCTGGCCAGTAAAACCGTGCTGAATCTCCTGTTGTATTTCGTTTCTGTAACCGGTGTTGCTTTTATTATGCACTTCATAACGATGTGGCTTTATTTTTCATTCATTTTCCGGGCATAGAAACGGGAAAAACCGCGGAACAGCCGGCGCTGCAGGTTAAATAAAACAGCGGCATTTTCTGCTGAAGCCTTATTTTTACGCCCTCAATTTTCTACTCTATGGCTTACAACTTACTCAAGGGGAAAAAAGGAATAATTTTCGGTGCATTGAACGAGCAGTCGATCGCATGGAAGATCGCCAAACGCTGCCATGAAGAAGGCGCGCAAATTGTGCTCACCAATGCGCCTATCGCGCTGAGAATGGGTGAAATCAACAAACTGGCCGAAGAAACCGGCGCACCTGTTATCCCCGCAGATGTTGTGAACATGGACGACCTCAGCCAGCTCTTCACCAAATCAATGGAACACTTTGGAGGCAAGATTGATTTTGTACTGCATTCCATTGGCATGAGCCTCAATGTGAGGAAAGGAAAACATTATACAGAGATCGATTACGGTTTCAACCAGAAAACGCTGGATATTTCCGCAATGAGCCTGCACCGGGTACTGCGCACCGCCTGGGATATGGACGCGATCAATGAATGGGGCAGCGTGGTAGCGCTCACTTATATCGCCGCACAGCGTGTGTTCCCCGATTATAACGAGATGGCCGACGCCAAGGCGCTGCTGGAAAGTGTATCGCGCAGCTTCGGTTACCACTATGCGAAAAAGAAAAAAGTACGTATCAATACCGTATCGCAATCTCCGACCCGTACTACCGCCGGCAGTGGCGTAAAAGGCTTCGACGGGTTTATCAATTATGCAGAAAAAATGAGTCCGCTGGGTAACGCCAGTGCCGAAGACTGCGCGAATTACTGTGTAACGCTTTTCAGCGACCTCACGCGTATGGTAACGATGCAGAACCTTTTCCACGACGGTGGCTTCAGTTTCACCGGCGTAACACAGGATGTGATTGAACAGATGGAAAAATAAGCGGGAAAAACAGGATAGTGGTGCCGGCTGCTGTACACGCTTCAGCTTCGTTGTGTCACTCACTTGTACTGTTTCTCCGCTGCTCAACAACCCAGACAAATGAGTAACTCCTCTACCCCGGCTACGCCCCGGCTGACCAACCTGATTGGTTACCTCGGGTCTTTCCTTACCTGTATCACCTTCGTGCCCCAGGTGATCAAATCCTGGGAAACACAAAGCGTCGGTGACCTCAGCCTGACAATGGTTTGCATAGTGATCACCAGCACGCTGGTCTGGCTCTGGTATGGAATACGAATCAAAAGCGGGCCGGTAATTGTTGCCAACTCCATTGTTTTTTTACTTGGGTGCATTCTGCTTTACTTCAAACTGACATTCCGCGCCTGAGCGGCAGTGTGCGTGTCCGCGCTGCACTGTTCCAGGCTAATCAAACCGCATCACGGCAGTAATCCACAAATGGTTGCATAAAAGCTCCCATCCCTCTCCCCTCTGTTCCTTACCTTCGCAGCGTTATGGAAATAACCGCCAAAACGGCTCAGCAACTCCGGCTTACCGAATCGGAATTTGAGCTGATCAAACAGAAACTCGGCCGCATCCCCAACTTTACCGAACTCTGCGCATTCAGCGGCATGTGGAGCGAACATTGCAGCTACAAGAATTCTATCAAATGGTTGAAGACATTGCCCCGCAGCGGAGGAAAAATGCTGGTAGCAGCCGGGGAAGAAAATGCAGGACTGATGGACATGGGCAACGGCTGGGGAGTGGTTTTTAAAATCGAAAGCCATAACCATCCCTCCGCGATAGAGCCCTTCCAGGGTGCCGCCACCGGTGTGGGTGGAATACAACGCGATATTTTTACAATGGGCGCAAGACCCATTGCTTCACTGAACAGCCTCAGGTTCGGTAAGCTGGACGATAAAAAAACGCAGCGTTTGCTGGCTGGTGTTGTACACGGCATTGGCCATTATGGCAACTGCTTTGGCGTTCCAACCGTAGGTGGGGAAGTATATTTCGAAGAATGCTATCACACCAACCCCCTCGTAAATGCAATGAGCGTAGGAATCGTACAGGTGGGCAAAACGATTTCCGCAACCGCGGAAGGAGTGGGTAATCCTGTATTTTTTGTTGGCAGTGCAACCGGGAAGGATGGCATCGGCGGCGCTTCTTTTGCCAGCGCCGATATCACTGCTGAAAGTGCGGAAGAGCTGCCGGCGGTTCAGGTTGGCGATCCTTTCCAGGAGAAAAAATTACTTGAAGCCTGTCTTGAACTGATTGATACCGGCGCCGTAGTCGGAATGCAGGATATGGGAGCGGCAGGCATTATCTGCTCCACGGCAGAAATGAGTGCGAAAGGTGGGGTGGGCATGCGCATAGACCTGGATAAAGTACCCACCCGGCAGCAAAACATGAAAGCCTGGGAACTGCTGTTGAGTGAAAGCCAGGAGCGGATGCTTATAGTAGTGGAAAAAGGAAAAGAAGCCGCGGTACTCAAGGTATTTGAGAAATGGGATCTTTCAGCGAGCAATATCGGAGAAGTCACCGGCGATGGCCTGCTCAAATTCTATATGCATGGTGAACTGGAAGCCGAAATACCGGCGAATGAACTGGTGCTGGGTGGTGGCGCGCCGCAGTATGACCGGGAATATAAAGAGCCGGCCTATTTCCAGAATATAAAGTCATTTAGCATTGATGCAGTCGATGACCTGCAGGCGCTGAAACCGGTTGCAGAACAACTGGTGGAAATTCCGAATATCGCTTCAAAAAAATGGGTGTATACGCAGTACGACAGTATGGTGGGCGCGGCAAACGCATCGACCAACCAGCCTTCCGACGCGGCAATTGTGCTGGCGAAAGGAACCGGCAAGGCACTCGCGGTAACGGTAGACTGCAATAGCCGTTATGTATACGCCGATCCCTATAAAGGAGCGATGATTGCCGTGGCAGAAGCCGCCAGGAATATCGTTTGCAGCGGTGGTGAACCGTTGGGTGTTACCAACTGCCTGAATTTCGGCAACCCTTACGATCCCGAAGTTTACTACCAGTTCGTCAAGGCTGTATCCGGCATGGGCGAGGCCTGTCGCCGGTTCAATACCCCGGTTACCGGTGGTAACGTGAGTTTTTATAATCAGAACCCCGAAGGACCGGTCTATCCCACTCCAACCATCGGAATGGTTGGCCTGGTAGAAGACCTGGAAAAGAGAATGACGATGGATTTCAAGTCGGAAGGCGACGTCATTCTGCTGGTGGGCTCACCGAAAAACGATATTGGTTCTTCTGAATACCTGCACAAGATCAAAGGTGTGGAGTTCTCCCCTGCCCCCGATTTTGACCTGGAACATGAATGGAAGGTGCAGCAGTTCATCGCTTCACTCATCGCAGACCGGTTAATCAGATCCGCGCACGATATCAGTGAAGGAGGCCTGGCTATCACGCTGCTGGAAAAAGGTTTTAACCGCGGGCTTGGCTTTGAGGTTAACGCTTTACGGGAAGGAATACGCAACGATGCTTTCTGGTTCGGCGAATCACAGAGCCGGGCAGTGGTAACATGCAGCCGCGATCAGGTGAAACAGATCGTTGGCCGCGGTATTGAGGTAACAGAACTTGGAATCGTCACTACAGGTGAAGTAAAAGTGAATGGTGAAAACTGGGGAAATATCGCAGACTGGAAACAGCGCTACGACACGGCGATTGAAAAATACCTGGCGCGTTAATGACAACGACAACTGAATCATATATAGTAGTAACCGGGGCGGCCGGCTTCATAGGCAGTTGCATGGCAGCCTGGCTGAACGAGCAGGGATACCGCAACCTGGTACTTGCAGATGATTTCGGTTCCGAAGAAAAAAGGCGGAACTGGGAAGGCCGCGCTTATGCGCACGTGGTAGAACGATACAATCTTTTTGACTGGTTAAAGGAAAATGCGATCCGGGTGGACTGCATGATCCACCTCGGCGCGAGAACCGACACAACGGAATTCGACTATTCGATTCACGAGGCGCTGAACCTTCAGTATTCAAAAGATGCCTGGTTTTACTGCGTATTAAAAAACATTCCGCTGATCTACGCATCATCTGCTGCCACCTATGGCGCAGGCGAATACGGATACGAAGACAACCACGAGCTGGTCAGAAAACTGCAACCGCTGAATCCTTACGGGATCAGCAAGAATGAATTTGATAAATGGGCCCTGCAGCAGGAACAGCATCCCCCCTGCTGGACGGGACTGAAGTTTTTCAACGTCTACGGTCCGAATGAATATCACAAGGGAAGGATGGCCTCAGTGGTCTGGCATTCATTCAACCAGATCAGAAAAGACGGAGAAGTAAAATTGTTTCGCAGCCACCGCAACGATTTCGAAGACGGAAAACAACTGCGCGATTTTGTTTATGTAAAAGACGTGGTAAAGGTGATCGGCTGGATGATGGACAGAATGCTGAACGGCAACTGGCCCGAAAAGCTGAACGGTATTTACAACCTGGGAACCGGCAAGGCCCGGAGCTTTGTTGACCTGGCGAAAGCAACATTTGCCGCGCTGGACCTGGAGCCGAAGATCCGGTTCATTGATATGCCTGCCGATATACGTGACAAATACCAGTATTTCACCGAAGCCAGGATGGAAAAGCTCCTGTCTGCCGGTTATCATGAACCCTTCTATTCGCTGGAAGCCGGGGTTGACGACTACGTGCGCAATTACCTTGCTGCCGGAAAAACCTGGTGAGGCTATTCGGTGTCTATTCTTTCCTGCAGGAATTCAACTGCTTTTTTCTTGGAATCTTCAGTGGCTTCCCTGTTGAATGCGGGATTGCTCGGATTGGCAAATCCGTGGCCCGCGTCATACCGGTATACCGTAAGAGACTTGCCCGCGGTCTTCATATCTTTTTCAAAAGCATCAACCATTTCAGGTGATGGGCTTTTGTCTTTATTTCCGAAAAAACCGATGATGTCTGCATTCAGCAACCGGAGCCGCTCGACGTTTGTTTCCGGGCGCCCATAGAACATCACCCCGGCTCTGCCCTGTTTTCCCGCAATGATAGAAGCCTGGAGGCTCCATGCGCCACCAAAACACCAGCCAAGGGTGGAGATTTCCGCATCCTTGCCGGCCCAGCTGATCGCACCTTCTATAATACTGACGATCCGCTCATTTTTCACCGACTGCACATACTTCATTGCACTGTCGCGGTTATCGGTCACCCGGCCGTCATACAAATCCAGTGCAAGCACATTGGCTTCCTTATCAAGCTGGTCCCAGTACCAGTCGGATTCGCGCTTCACGTAATCGTTCAATCCCCACCACTCCTGGATTACCAGCAGGTACTTATTCGTTTTTTTCTTTGCGGGAACATAGTAACCACCCGCATCTGCACCGCCTGAAACCGCGAACCGGATCATGCTCCCCTTCTGACCATCATAATGAAATGGCAGCGGATTGACATGCATGTTCTTAAATGCTTCAGTCGAAGCCTCCCGCTGAAACCGCGCGAACATGTCACTCTGGAAGCAACTGATATAACATTCCGGGGAAAGGGGCTGCGGTGCCGGTGTTTTCAGTGTATAACTCAGCAGTCCCGCGGTGATGAACGCGGTACCCGCCAGGAACAGTAATTTCTTCATCGTTAAATGGTTTGGCAGATCAAAATGTGCACTTTAAGTTAACATTTTTATTTTTTCAGCCGTAGCGGCTGTAGCTTATTTTTTTCCAAGAAATATTCTCCTTAGGTTTGTACGACCTCTGAGAATTTCTCACATGTTTCTCCCTGGTCATATTGGTTTGCCCGGGCATACCGGCATCGAAGGCAGGATGAGTTGGTGAACCACACAACGGAAGCCAGATAACAGATCAAAGCAAGGACGACAGAACAGTATTAAACCATTTTATATATGGCCAAGTATATTTTTGTAACCGGGGGAGTAACCAGTAGTCTGGGCAAGGGCATCATTGCAGCCAGCCTTGCCAAACTGCTGCAGGCAAGAGGGTTACGGGTAACGATCCAGAAATTCGACCCCTACATCAACGTTGATCCCGGTACACTGAACCCCTACGAACATGGAGAATGTTTCGTTACCGAAGATGGTGCAGAGACAGACCTGGACCTCGGCCATTATGAACGTTTCCTGAATATTCATACCTCCCAGGCGAACAACGTTACCACCGGTCGCATTTACCAAACGGTGATCAACCGGGAAAGGGCCGGCGATTTCCTCGGGAAAACGGTGCAGGTAGTACCGCATATCACCGATGAGATCAAGCGCCGTATGCTGCTTCTTGGTAAAGATGGCCGTTACGATGTTGTGCTGACAGAAATCGGCGGAACGGTTGGTGATATCGAAAGTCTTCCGTTCATTGAAGCGGTACGCCAGCTGCAATGGGAACTGCCGGATGAGGACGTCGCGGTCGTTCACCTTACGCTTATACCCTACCTGAAAGCGGCGAGGGAACTGAAAACAAAACCCACGCAGCACAGTGTGAAGATGCTGAGCGAGACCGGCGTACACCCGGACGTTATTGTCTGCCGCACCGAAGAACCGCTGAACAACGATATCAAGCGAAAAATCGCGCTCTTCTGTAACGTAAAAACAGAAGCGGTGATAGAAGCGATGGATGCTTCAACGATTTACGAAGTTCCGCTGCTGATGCTCCGGGAAAAACTGGACCTGATCTGCCTCAAGAAACTTGGCATCGAGCATTTCGAAGAGCCGAAACTCGACCAGTGGATCGGGTTCCTCGACAAACTGAAATACCCAAAGAGCAAGGTAACGGTGGGACTGATCGGTAAATATGTGGAGCTGCAGGACGCCTATAAATCGATCCTGGAAAGCTTTGTGCACGCCGGCGCGCTGAACGAGGTGAAAGTGCAGGTAGTGAATGTTCACAGCGAATACATCACCAGTGAAAACGTGGCGGAAAAACTCGCCGGGCTCGATGGTTTGCTGGTAGCCCCCGGCTTCGGCATGCGGGGTATAGAAGGAAAGATCATGGCCGTTCGATATGCCAGGGAAAATGCCTTGCCTTTCTTCGGAATCTGCCTCGGAATGCAAATGGCGGTGATCGAATATGCCCGCACGGTGCTGGGCATGCCGCACGCGCATTCCACCGAGATGGACCAGAATACCGAAGATGCCGTGATCAATATGATGGAGGAACAGAAAAAGATCAAAATGATGGGAGGCACCATGCGACTGGGCTCTTACCCCTGCGTAATAACCGAGGGAACACTGGCGCACCGGATCTATGGTGAGACCGAAATTTCCGAGCGGCACCGCCACCGGTACGAGTTCAATAACCAGTACCTGGAACAATTCGAAAACAACGGCGTGGTATTCAGTGGCAGAAACCCCGAAACCGGCCTCGTTGAAATCATGGAAATTCCAAGCCACCCGTTCTTCATTGGCGTACAATACCACCCGGAACTGAAGAGTACGGTAGAACGCCCCGCACCGTTATTTGTCAGTTTTATTGAAGCGGTGAAAAAATACAATGAACAAAAAAGCAGTGTCAAAACCGGAGTGCTTCAGGGAGAAATGATCTGAGTGATCAAAAGATAGTGAAAGAGGCCGTCTCAATACATTTTGAGGCGGCTTTTTCTTTGCCTCTGCACCCCCCATTTCCGGGGTGCAGAGGCGGTTTAACCCTGCGCAAGGCATCACCCGGCCAGGAACTATCTTTTCGTGGCCAGCCCGGGTTTTTTCTCCGAAAATCCCGCAAATACTTCCATGCTCCCTCCGCTGCAGTATTGGAAGCGGACCCGTGCCGGCCATGTCCGGAGGTTGTCTACCCCTGGCTCACAGTTTGGCTACCCTTTGTTTACCCCCAGGGTAAACGAGGGGTAAACGAAGGGTAAACGAAGGGTAAACCAGCTGAGACTATGGCCATGCCTTTTCCCGGTTTTGGCAGGTTCCGGGACCGCTCGGGATCTGTTATAGAAATGCAAAAAACCAGCTGAACTGTAACCTTTTGCCGGTAAAAAAGTTATACGGGAAGGAAAGGTCCCCTGTGGGATCAACATTTTTCAAAAAACCATCGATTATGGCAAAGTTCAACAATGGAAATCTCAGCGGATTAATCGGCCCGGTGGTAGCATGCACATTGGGCGGTAAGACCTACCTCCGCAGCAGACCCGAACGATCGAACAAGCCAGCTTCGCCGGCGCAGCGCGCGCAGCGAACCAGTCTGGGAATGGTAAGGCTGTTTGTTACCCCGTTCAGGCCGGTATTACAATTAGGTTTTGCAGAAGCCTCGTCAGAAGGCAATGCACACAACATTGGGATCAAACGGAACTTCAGGCGGATCCTCCAGGGTGAGCACCCGGCGGTTTCCTCGACTACAGCAAGGCCACCCGGTTCCGCTGCTGCGGTGACTGCGGTAACATTCGCCAATCGGCCTT
>DASVBM010000477.1:0-2003 GCA_036375835.1 Chitinophagaceae bacterium
AGTGGAGGCGGCTGCCTGGCAACTGATCGAAAAAATAGACGCGATGGGCGGCAGTGTGCCGGCAATAGAGCAGGGCTTTATCCAGGACGAAATAGCCCGCAGCGCATACGAATACCAGCGCGGGATAGAAAACGAACAAAAGATCATCGTGGGCGTGAACAAATTCACGGTGACGGAAGAAAATAACACCCCTATTCTACGCGTCGACGACTCGATACGACAGGTACAGTCGGAACGACTAATCCACCTGAGGAGCAGCCGGGATAACAAAAAAGTAATTAATTGCCTGGCCGCTGTGTCGGATGCTGCCACCGAAGGAAGGAACCTGATGCCGGAGGTGATCGCAGCGGTGGAAGCGAAGTGTACCCTGGGCGAGATCTCCGACGAGCTTCGCAAGGTATTCGGCGAATACCGTTGAAACCTACGTTCAGGTGCGGCTTTCCTCAGGCATGTTTTTGGGGGGTGAACCGGCATGGAGATCGTCAGCCGGCTCAAAGAACCGCTGCCGGGTAACAGTCACCTTACCCGCTACATGGACATCCACAGCTTCCTTTATTTTATCACCCAGAGCAAACTCCGCTTTGCCCGCCTGGATTCTTTTGAAGACGTCAACGAGGGGTTCCCGGCGGCGATGTCGGACGCCGTAAAAGAATTCGCATCCCGGTCCAGGAATGTTCCGCGGACAGCCGATAAAGCCGAATTGATGGAACAGGTGGCGGGGTTGAAGAAAGAGCACAACGGTTTAAAGGACGGTTACCGGGAGCACTAGCAAAGTCTTTTCGCCTGCTGCTGGTACATGGGTGACAAGGAATCGGTGGCGATGTGGAACCTGTATTCGAATGCCGACAGCGTAGCTATCCGGTTCAATGCGGCTCAACTCATCGAACTGGTGCGTGGCATCGCTTCAAAACATGACGGTCACTTCCGGCGCATGCAATATGGGGTGGTGGAATATACAGACCTGGGAAGCGGGCTCCCGGGGCCAGAAACGGAATATATCGGCTTTCTGAAAGACGATTCCTTCAGCCACGAACAGGAGTTCCGGTTCATGGCTGAGAAGCACCAGGAGGACGAAAGTCTCGAATACGAGCTTTGCCTCGGCAAGCTGGACCATATCGACTTCACTGTAATCTCCCATCCCAAAATGGAGGAATGGAAAATCCGGAATATTCTGAACGTTCTTTCCTGTTACGGTCTTACGGAAAAATTCCGGCCTTCTGCGCTGGCACTCAAGCACCGTTCCTGAATAATGGTTCATCGCCGCAGAACGTTGGCGAACAAAATTTCCAGTTGTTGAAAATTTAATGGCGAATCCATGCAGCGCGGCAATTTTCTGGAACAGACTTTGACATTTCATAAACAGAAAGGAAAATTACCCTGCTTTCGCACCGGAAGAATGGCACTTGCACAGAAAGGGAACTTAATCAAAGAAAAAAAACAGGGAACTATGAAAAAGCTTTTTGTCATTGCAGTTGCTGCCGTATTCACAGGATGTTTCAGCACAAGAGAAGGAATCCAGGCAAATCTCATCGACGCGGAACTGATCCGCATTGACACCGTACAACGCTACGTAAACACTTACCAGCAACTCCTCACCTGGAGAACATCAGATCATATGGAGTATGTGAGTTATGTGCCAATGGGTCGCAAGTATGTAGTTGGTACCCGTATGGCTGTGCTCACCCGTAACTGAATTCAGCGGACATATCCTGCCGCGGTCTGATTCCCGGATTCAGCCTTCAGATGCTGTGGCATAGTTGCGTTCGCCGAAAATAAGGCTGCCAACCCTTACCATCGTGCTGCCTTCTTCCAGCGCAACCTGGTAGTCGCCGCTCATGCCCATGGAAAGGATATCGAATGTTTCGCATTCCGCGCGTGTTTGCCGTAGCCGATCATACAGACTTTTGAGCCACCGGTATTCGGCGCGTACCATTGACATATCGTCGGTAAGCGTAGCCATACCCATTAGCCCGCGGATCCTCACGTGATGCATCCCGGGCAAC
>DASVBM010000374.1:0-10705 GCA_036375835.1 Chitinophagaceae bacterium
TCATATCTATATTTGTAATCCGCAGTGAGCAACACTCCCGTATATCTGCGGAGGGATTTCCGTACAAGTACGGTGGCTTCACCAGCTTTTATAAAACAAATTGCATAACTGAGTTAACCCCCGGTTCTATGACCCATGAAATCAATCTTGAAACTGCCATGGCAATGACAAGACGCTTCCGTTCCAATCTCGGCGCTATCGTAAACCCCGAACACCCCGGCAGCATTCTCCCGTATTGTGAAACATTCAACAAGGAGGATGTTCTGCGCCTGCTGGACCAGCCCGGTTGCAGCAGCATCAGAATCTATCGTGGTGCAGATGATGAAATGAATATTCATTCCATCCTGGTTGGGGTGAACGATAAAGGCGAAGACATGCTGCCTCCTGCATACGGCGACGGCGTGATACTGGAAGACGGGCTCCGGTGTCCCGAACAATGTCCCCCACCCTCGTCTTTAAACAGCGAAAATGGGTAGTGTTCCGGCCATCATACTCGCTTTTGTTATTGTCATACCCGCAGCGATTGCGGTTATTCGGTTCAGGTATGTTTTGCCCTCTTTTCGACCCTTTCTCTGGTTTATATGGGTCGGGTTACTCAGTGAGTGTCTCAATGTGTTACTGCCGGCCTATACCGGTAGTAATGCATTGAACTCAAATATCTATGTACTGGTGGAAGGGCTGCTTTTGCTGGTGATCTTCTATCACTGGTCTTTCCAGACCAGACAAAGCCGCAACTGGTATATTGCCGGGGCGGTGTTATTTACCATCATCTGGGCGCTGGATAATCTCTATCTCCATTCTCCCAACCGCTTCAATTCCATTTACCGCATCATCTACTCACTGGTGATCGTCTTTCTCGCCGTTAACCAGATGAACCGCGAGATCTACCACGAAAGGGGCGCGATCTTCCGGAACGCCACCTTCCTGATCTGCACCGTATTTGTTTTTTATTACTGTTACCGCGTGATTTTCGAAGTGTTTTACCTTTACAATTTCGGGCTGGGAAGGAATTTTTACCTGAACCTGTATACAATCCTGATTGTAATTAACTTCATATCTAACCTGGTATATACCCTTGCGGTCATATGGATTCCAACGAAACTAAGATTTACATTGCCCTACTGATCATCGCGGTCGCCCTCGTGGTGATCATCAGCTTCTTTACGTTTACCATTCTCCGGCACCGCAGGCGTGCACAGCGTCTTTACCAGGAAAAAGTGGCCGCAGAGATCACTACGCTCGAAAATGAGCGAAAGCGCATCGCCTCGGACCTGCACGACGACCTCGGCCCGCTGATGTCGGCCATCAAACTCAAGCTATCGGCTATTGATCCGGCCTCCGAAGCCGACAAACTGAACCTGCAACAGGTTGGCAGGCATATAGACGACGTGGTGGATAAGATCCGTACCACCTCAAACAACCTGGTTCCACTGGTGCTGGCCCGCAAGGGATTGTACACAGCGCTGGACCAGTTTGCCGGCTCCGTAACGGAAAGCGGGAAATTCCAGGTAAGCATCATCCGCGATACCGATGTACAGCCCGCGCCGGAACAGACGATCCACCTCTACCGCATCATCCAGGAAATGATCAACAACACCATCCGCCATGCAAAAGCCAGCCGCAGCAATATCCATATCGCGTCAAAAGACGGCCGGCTTTTTTTTAACGTGAGCGACGACGGGATCGGTTTTAATTTTCAGAAATTGTCCAAGGCAAGGGCCGGTTTTGGATTACAGAACATTCTCAGCCGCGCAGATATCCTCAAAGCCAGAATATTTATAGATACCAAACCGGGTAACGGAGTACGTTACCAGCTTGAACTACCAGTATCCGACTATGAACAGTAATCAGACCATCCGGCTCATTATCGCTGACGACCACGAACTGCTGCGCGAAGGATTAAGCGCGGTCATGGCAAAGGAACCCTCGATAGAACTCATAGCCACGGCGGATAACGGCGCCGAACTGGTCAAACTCGTCCAGGTACACCAGCCGGATGTAGTACTCACAGACCTGGTGATGCCTGTAATGGATGGCGTGGAAGCTACCCGCCGTATTCGCCAGGTGTCACCCGTTACGGAGGTGATCGCCTTGTCGATGTTCGACGACCAGTCGCTTGTAGTGGATATCCTGGAGGCTGGTGCGATCGGTTACCTGCTTAAGAATGCCGACAAATCCGCCATCCTCGAAGCGATCCGCTGCGCTGCCAACCACCAGCACTATTATTCCCGTGAGATCAGTATCAAACTGGCGCGCTATGTATCGCAAACCAGGGCCAGGCAGATATCCCAGGTCAGCTTCACCGAAAAAGAACTGGAAGTGATCCGTTATATCTGCCTTGAGTTCACCACCAAAGAGATCGGTGAACAACTCTTCAACAGCAAACGAACGGTAGACGGGTACCGCTCCGAAATTCTCCGGAAAACCAACGCCCGCGGAACAGCGGGTATCGTGATCTACGCGATCCAGCATAACCTGTTCAGCCTCGATGAGAAGCAGAACGGCTAAACATCATGGGTAAGATTCTTTGGAGGAATCCCTGCAACACAATCCCCGGACTCAGACGAATCCGTACTTGTACGGTATGAATCCGGTATTACTCCCATAGGTACAGCCTGGCGGCGGCTGTAATATTGTCTTGCAAATTCAAGACCCCCTGATGCAACGCCCGGTTACCATTGCGATAGCTGAAGACCATGATAAGTTCCGGGAAGTGCTGCGCCTGTCACTGAACAACGCCGGCTTTCATGTGGTTGCCTCAGCACCGAACGGCAGGGATCTGCTGCAACAACTGGTTCACCTTGCCGAACCACCACAGCTTTGTATCACGGACCTTCATATGCCGCTGCTCGATGGCTACGAACTGGTGCCCCTGCTGAAACGCACTTACCCGTTTATCCGGATCGCGGTTTATTCAACCAGCGACGATTATTATACGCAGCAGGAAATGAAGCAACGGGGTGCCGACGTGTTTATTTCGAAGGCCGATACCGTTGAACATTTTCTGGCAGTATTGCAGAGCCTGAAATGAAAGATGCAAATAAATACCACTCACCGGCCTGAAAACTAAAAACATGAAATCATATATCGCGCATGTTGTCACTGCTATCCATGACCTGGTCGTCGCACCTGAAGCTGTGAAGGGCAGGTCTACCACGCGGAAAATTATTACAATGGCTTTAGTTGGCGCCATGCACCTCTTCGCATTCCTTGCGATCCTCAAATTCCTCGAAGGTTATTGGTGAATTAATAAACAGCATGGCTCAGACCGGGCGGCCTTTCAAGGCTGCCTTTTTTGTTTGCCAATGCCGAAAAGGGCCGCCCTCACCCATACTCCCCTCAAAGGGCGACCCCGTTCAGCCTGCATCACGAACCCCTTACTCGGTAACCCCGATCACTCAATCCGGACGACCGACGTACTGGTAGTATATTTCCGGTTGCCTGTTCTTTTTACTGGTGTAAGCAAGCACCGCCCCTGATTTCCCGGAAGCAATCAGCACGGGATAGCTGGCATCGAGACCCTCTGCAACATACCTGGTATCACTTCGCTTTCCATTCACGTCCCTCCACTGCAGCCCGATTCTTTTTCCACCGTTGGTATCGTGCGGCAGGTATTCATCCCAGGCAACCAGCAGGCGATCATCCCCCAGCGTGATCAGTTGCGGATGTGACCCGGAACTGCTCACGGTATCCGGCATGTCGAAATGCTGCCCGTTATCACGTGATGAAGTAAAATGCGCGCCTTTTGCACCACCACCGGTATACCAGCTGAAATGAATTCCCGAACTGTTTTCTGTCATCGAAGGGCCGGTATGCGGACAGCCCCGCAGTACCCAGTTATCGAAACTGATCCGCCGCGGTTTGGTAAAACTGCGGCCGTTGTCGGCTGATACCAGGTGCACCATATCGCGGATCGTATCCTGCAGGATCGCGCGGTAGATGGCGTGTATCCTGCCTTTCGAATCAACAAAGAGGTCCGTACGGCAACAGGGACAACAAGGTTCGCTGATCCTTCTTTCATTTTTAAACCCATCTCTCCCTTCACTGCTTGCAAAATAAAGCGCGGAGCCATCGGTCTCCTGCTGCTGCCGGTTATCCAGCCAGATAATTCCCACCTCCCCGTCCGGCAACAGCGCCACATCATAGTAACGCTGGTCAAACGAAGCGGTGTCATGTACCAGCGGGGCAGGCGGACTCCAGGTTTTACCCTGGTCGAATGACTGGCTGTAATAGACAAGTCCGGAATATTTGTTCAACTCGTTCGGGTTGGCAACACCCCACAGCGCGATTATTTCACCGGAAGGTTTAAAAATGATCCGGGGCAGATTCTCTCCGTTCGGCTTGATCTGCTCACTGCCGGGCACTACTACCGGTTTCCCGAATACACCGGCATCGTCAGCGGTAGCGTAACAGAATCTTGCGGTACTGTCACTCGTCATGCCTGCCCAGCTGATCACCATTCTCCCCAGGTGATCCATCGTAAGAAATGGGCACTGTCCGGGCATGGAATCCAGCAAAATGGACTTAGCTGCCGGGGCTTCTGTATTTTCAGCAAGACTGCCGCAGCCCATCAGCATCACGCTGAGCACCGCCGGCACTAAACACCACTTCATTGTTTCGGTTTTAAGAGTTTTGCAAAATCATACTGCAGGCCAATGCCGAGGTTCCGCTTGTCTGCCAGCTGGTAGCTGTACCCGTAACCGCTTTTCGACGCGTTGGTTGCATAATAAGCGTTTGTCGCGTTCATCAGGTTCAGCCAGATGCCCAGTCCCCGGTATTCATAGCCTGCTCTCAGGTGAATAACATCGTAACCCGGGTATTCTGCGCTGTTCTGCGCATCGGCAAAGTATTTTCCCACGTGTTGCCACTCAGCACCAAAACGGAATCCTTTGAGTAAAGCCGGCTTATACCAGCCTTCAACATTGCAGACAACAGCAGGCGCATTGTTCATTTTCTTCCCGGAGTAGTTCACTCCTTTTTCTTCATGCCTTATAAATACATGATCACTGCAGGTTCCGCTCAGCCGCAGGTTGAAGTTTTTGAACGGAGTTGAGTTAACTCCCAGTTCTATTCCGCGATGCAGCGTCTTTCCGGCATTCCGGTTTTCCTGTGTACCATCATCCAGCTTCACGGAAATCACTTCGTTGGAGCCGGCAAGATGGTAAACGCTGAAATCAACGCTCAACCTGCCGCGTAGTCTCTCAGCCCATCCACCGCATTCATAATTATAAAATACCGAGGCGCGCAGATCGGGAACCTTCACACCGGTAAAAAGTTCCGTGACCTGGGGCGGCACGAAACCCTCACTGTAGTTCGCATAGACACCAAACCGTTTGCTGAAGTTCCACGTCAGGCCGATCTTCGGGCTGAAGCGGTAAAAACCGGTTGCCGTATCGCGTGATCCGCTGTATGCCGAAGGTTTCAGGTGGTTGGTGAACCGATACCGGAAATAATCATTGCGCAGTGATGCTACCACGCGCAATTGTTCCACCGGCGAACATTCGAAGGCCAGGAAAGCAGCGTAGTTGTCCAGCTGTGTATGATAATCGGTAAGAATGCTGTCGGTAGACTGGTACGCGATATACCGCCTGCTCACTGTATCGCGGGTGATACGGATATAGCGCGCAGCGTAACCGGAAGGGGTGGTTTCAATATTTACTCCGGCAAGCAAAACAGATTTTTTCCATTTAAAGGTTTTGCGATGCTGAGCTACCAGGCTCAGTGAGTGGAATGAATTATCATTGATCTCTCCGTGCGCCAGATCTTTTTTCCCCACGTAAACACCGCCTGATTTCCGGTAATCGTCGCGTACCCGGTAAGCCGGGTTTTGCGCTATTTGGTTATTCCGGGTTGCCGCGGTGACAGAGGTTTTATCCGTTTCAGACCACTGCTGCACCAATGTCGCGCGCAGGCGCAATGCGTATACTGCACGATAGGTGAAGCTGTGCAGATTGCGGAAACTGCGGCTGGCATACATGGTGCTGTCTACTGATCCGCTCATCTCGCTGTAATAATTCAGCCAGGTGAAACTGGTTACAAGTGTGGTTCGGGCGGAAAACCGGTGGTCTGCACGCAGGGTAACGACTCCTTTCCTGAAATCACTGTACCCGGGGTAACCGTTTCTCTTTTCTGCATGATAACCGCTGAGCACAACGCCTGTACGCGAACCGGACACACTGGCTGCGAGTTCCGCCTTCCGGTATCCGATATCGTTCGCCTGCAATGAGACCTTCAGCAGCGGTACCGCCGAGGGACTCATGGTAATGAAATTCACAACGCCGCCGATCGCTTCACTGCCATACAATGAAGACGAAGGCCCTTTTATTACTTCAATGGAACGGGTCGCGGCCAGGTTCATCTCCAGCAGCGCGTTGTGGTTGAATAACCCCGAGGTTCGTATGGGTATCCCGTCTTCGAGATACAGGAAGAGACTGCGGGTGGTAACCGGCTGGCGAATGCTCATCTGGTGTTGCTCGTTTCCAAGGCTCACCATATGCACTCCGCTCACTTTATTAAGCAGTTGGTCCGCTGAAATGGCTTTGGTTTCCTGTATTGTTTTCGCATTGACCGTAGCAATCGCAATGGGTGCCTCGGCCCGCCTCACCTGTTCCCCCCTGTTAGCCGTAACAACAACTTCCTGGAGCAGTGTGCCGGAGGGCGCCAGCAGGATCACCATATCACCGCTGCCGTGAACAAAGCGGGGTTGGTAGCCCACCAGTTTTACCATGAAATCTGCGCTGCGACTGCATCTGATTTCGAAGGCTCCGTTCTGTGCTGAAATACACCCGCAGCTGCAGCCCGCTGCGGTGCAACGGATGGTGGCGCCGCTTACCGGCTCCATTGTGGCAGAATCCACCACTTTTCCTTTCAATATATAATCCTCCTGGGCTGTTGCTGCTGTAACAATAATACAACAGCCAGCAAATGCCAGGAGCCTGAATAGCTTTGACATGTTCTGATACCAGTTTGTGTGAGAGAATTTGTTTGCCGGCTGTGACCCGGCCGAACCAGTGCAGATCAGGACAATGTTGCGGGAGGATGAAAGATTTCCGGGTGTGCGCCGGGCGCGAGCCCGTCTGCCCCACGGCTATGCCAGGTAATCACCGGAAGGCAAACCGGTGCGACTGATACGGGGAAAAACGATTTGGAGGAAAGTACCTCTGTGCCTGCAGCTCTTTTTTGCCCGGGTTGCTGCTGGTCTTTTTTTTCTTCGGCCTTCAGCTGTTTCATCATCTGGCATTTGCCATGGCATTTCATGGCAGGCCTGGATTTATTCTCGCAATTCTTCGCGTATGCTTCGGTATTGAGGTAGTAGTTCAGCTGGATGAAGGCGCGGTCAAAGTCGCGCGCGATAAACGCGAACAGGATCGTTGACACAAGCAGCCACCTCATCATCATACACCGCAAAGGTAGCTGGCTGCAAAAGCGGGATTATGCGTGAACTCATAATAGAAAAATATCTATTAAGAAAAATCAGAACACGGGGCCGGCAAGGCGCCGCAGCTTTCTGAGCCCGTCAACCGGCCAACTCCTCCAACACCTCCACAAGTTTCTGAACAGTCAGCGGTTTACTCAGGTACCGGGTGACAAACGGTGAGGCCTGCGCTTTTTCAATTTCCGGCTGGGAAACAGAACTGGAAAGCATGATCACCCGGCAGGCATCACGCAACCACAGGGGCATCGCGGCAAAAGCCTCGAGAAAGTCAAAGCCATTCTTTTCAGGCATATTGATGTCAAGGAGGATGATCATCGGCTGAACAGCGGATGATTCGATATGATGCAGGAATGCCAGTGCTTCGTCAACGCTGGCGAGGCAGACCGGTTCTTTTTCCAGGTTAATCTGGCGAACCAACGTAGTGGCCAGGAAGTGGTCGATGGGATTATCATCGATCACCACCACCTGCATGTGACGGAATTCAAGCATTGGGGGAAGCAGTTCAGCGCAGCAAAATTATTCCGCTTCAATATGTATAACTGTGCTCGTTCCCATCAATTTATCACCAGTATTTTTTCTTAGTAAAATCCACCCGGAAAACGCAAAAGCAACAGTGTTTTCACGGAAGAAATTCTTAATGTGAATTGTTCTGGCTGATCAGGGTATCAAAAAAATCTTCCGCAGTCTGCCCGTTGATTGTTTCCGTTCAATTTTGGCTCATATCTCAATCCTATGTCAAAACCAGTAACCTTTAGAAATCATGGACCGCGCAGCAACAACAAACTGCAGCAGGTTGACCGGATCGCATTTCTTGCCGACAAGTATGGTGTTTCCAGAAAAACAGTATTGCTTGCCATCGCCATTGCAGGTGGCGATGATTTCCTTACTGAAAATATCCTGTCGCAGAACCGGTTCAGCAGGTAGGTCGGTATGTCATTTCTCATGTGGCATTGAAAAAACGAAGGAGCCTGGAAAGGCTCCCTCTTTTCAACCCTAAACCCTTAAAGGGGCAAGCTAAATAAATATTCTGATTCCTAAAATATTCTAAGCTCGATTTCGCCGGAGATTTTTTCAGCGCTCCGCAGCTAAACCTAAACTGAGCCGAAGGCCGGCTTCAACGCCAACCGGGTTAAAGCCCAACTCATTCCCGGCGCGGGTAAACAGCAGCCCTCCCTGTTTTGCCCTCCTAACCGGCTCGGGAAAACTTTCTTCTGTTACCGGTTCCAGCAGTCCTGGATCCAGCTGAAGCAATTCGGCCAGTTTTACGGCCATCCGGAATGGAGAAAGACGGTCCGGACCGGCCAGGTGAAAAATTCCTGTTGCCTGTTGTTGCACAATCGCTTCAATTCCTTTACACACGTCCCCCACAAAGCAAGGCGTCCGCTGCTGGTCATCTACCACCCTGATCCTTGTACCGGATTCAAGCGAAGATTTCACCCATTGCAGAAATCCTTTGCGCATGCCGGACCAGGTAGCGCCATACATGAACACCGGTCGCACGATGGCGGTCCGGAGCCCTGAATAATGCACCAGTTGCTCGGACCTTAGTTTGGTAAGCCCGTAAAAATTCAAAGGGTCGGGAACAGCGTCTTCGGCATGCGGTCCCTGATCGCCCAGCACAAAATCAGAAGAGATATAAACAAACAGGGGCTGCTTTTTCATTTGCAGGCACGCAGCCAGCAGCAAACCGGTTGCTTCGGTATTAACCAGTTTACACCGCTCAGGATTTTGCTGGCATTCGTCGGGCTTGCTGACCGCCGCGGTATGGATCACAACGTCCGGCTGTATCTCCGCCACCAGTTTTGCTGCTGCCTGCCGGTGGCAGAGGTCGGCTTCGCGGTACTCCAGTTCGGGGAAAGGCAGTCTTTTTCCATCCCTGCCGGAAGCAACCACATCATAGCCACGCATCAGGTGCGCACAGAGATGCTGGCCCAGGAAACCATTTGCACCGGTAATAAGAATCTTCACCGGCGTAATTTATAAAAAGACCTGATCTGCATCGTGTAAATTATACACAAACGTCAGGTTTTTGTATCTGGCTTTACACTACCTTAGCTGCCTTGTTATGAGCGCTAAAAAAGTGTCGAAAATTGGTGTACTCACCTCCGGGGGAGATTCACCGGGAATGAATGCAGCTATCCGCGCCGTTGTCAGGACCGGCCTTTACCACGGCCTGGAGGTTTATGGGATCATGCGCGGTTACAGCGGAATGCTGGAAGATGATATTGTAAGAATGGAAACCCGTTCGGTTGCCAATATCATCCAGCGCGGCGGTACCATCCTCAAAACCGCCCGCTGCAAGGAGTTCTTCACCGTGGAAGGCCGGCGCAGGGGCTTCGAGAACCTGCAAAAAAGAGGTGTCGACGGGCTGGTAGTGATCGGTGGGGACGGTAGCTTCCGCGGCGCCCAGGTCTTCAGCAGGGAATTTGATATTCCCTGTATCGGTCTGCCGGGCACGATCGACAAGGATATTGCCGGAACTGATTTCACCATCGGATTTGATACCGCGGTCAACACCGCCATTGAAGCGATCGACAAGATCCGCGACACCATGGAAGCCCATGACAGGCTTTTTATCGTTGAGGTGATGGGTCGCGACGCCGGGTATATAGCCCTGCACAGCGGTATCGCCACGGGAGCGGAGAACATCCTGATTCCCGAAACCAAGACAGACATGGAAGAGATTCTGAATTCACTCACCGAAAAAGAGCGAAGGAAGAAACTGGTAAACCTGATCGTTGTAGCCGAAGGTGAAGAGTTCGGCGGTGCGGAAATGGTGGCAAAGGCGGTTCGCGAGCACCTGCCGAAAGCCGACATCCGCGTATGCATCCTGGGTCATATCCAGCGCGGTGGCGCTCCTACCTGCCAGGACAGGCTGATCGCAAGCCACATGGGCTATTACGCGGTAGAGAGCCTGCTGGTGGGAAGAAGCAACGTGATGATCGGCGTGGTGAACAATAAGATACATTATACCCCATTTGATAAAGCGATCAACGAACGACAGCGTATCGGGCAGGAATGGATCAAGATCGTGAAGATCCTGGCGAGTTGATACAACAGTTAATAGCGCGGGATCGCGCTGCTCAGAAACAATATTATTGATCTACGCCGGGACTGCCGGCGAAGCTGAACCTGGAAAATATATGGCAAAAAACCTGGATAAGTACCTGCATCAGCAAATGGACAAACAGGCTGGTATCGATCACGTAACACATCGTACCAAAATAGTAGCTACTGTTGGTCCTGCCTGTGATTCGTACGAAAAGCTCC
>DASVBM010000375.1:0-3096 GCA_036375835.1 Chitinophagaceae bacterium
CCGTCGAAGGGGATTGTTTTTCGGTCTGCCCGGCAACTGCTTATAAACCGCGTTACCGATGCGGCAGGCTGTTCTGAAAATATCTTTTTGCTTTGGCTCGCCGGTGCTTTTCTGTTTCGCGGCAGTGGCCTGCTTTTGCAGGAAATCTTCCAATGAACAATCGACGTTCACCAGTTTGCGGAAGCTGAGCTTACGGCGTACAGAATGGGACAAATCTTTCAGTGAATCGTCTCCCATCGCGTCTTCGAAGAACTCCACCGTTTTCCGTTTACGCGGTTTTTGCTTCTTCAGTATTTTCCTTGCCCTTGCCTTATCCAGCCAGGCTTCATTAGGTGGCTGCTTCAGCGTGTGCAGTACCGCGTCGGCGCAAAGTCCATCCCTGAGCATCTGTGTGGCGCTCCTTTGCAGCGCGTAGCGCAGGTCCTTCCATGTGAAGTCCGGGTCAAGTACCAGCGAAGCCTCCATTTCAAGGAATCTGCAGGCTTCCGATGCCACCCTGCTCGCCAGGCCGATCACAGCAGACAGTTCCATGGTTCGTTTGAATCGCGGCTGGGTCCTGACCTGTTCGCCGGTGAGGCTGCTTTTCATACGGGCAAAGTGCTGCCCCTCCCACTTGTATAAAGTGAGATCGCCGACGGTACCGGTAAAGCGTATATGACCCGACTGCCTGGCCATGGATTTCTGTTTTATTTGTAATTTAAAAATAATACCCGGCAGGGGCAAGCGTAATATTGCGTAAGGGGATTAAAATCGGATAAAGGAGGGTGTAAGGAGGTAGGTTGTGACCGGAACGCTGATTATCATGATTTTCCGGGGCGTTCTTGAACGCAGATTTTAATGATGCTCATGATTGATCAGGATTTTTCCAGATAAAAGGAAAATTATAGCTTCCCGATAGGTTCACAGTTCCTCCATAGTTCGTCCACCAAACCCGGACACGGCGGGTGGTGATACCATGGCAGTATCGCGGTGACGCCAAAAGCGGTTTTCTACGCAAATCAGCCGGTTTCAGGCTGTTAGTATGGACGATCTATGGACCATCTATGGACCATCTATGGGTGACCCATGGGATATCCACGGTTAAATTACCGGCGACCGGCGGAAGAATCATGTGGAAACATATCAATGCAAATCGCCATAACATCCACGCCTTCAGCATTTTCAAAAAACTTCTTACATTCCGATTCAGAAACCCTGCTATGAGAGTACTTGCCTGCATCGTGGCTGCATTATTAACCGGCAAAACGGTATCAGCCCAGGCGATTGCCGATGGTGCAGCAAAAGATGCATTTGTTATTACAAGGATGGCGGCGAAATTTCACCTCCAGCCAAAACCCGTAGATAAGCATTTTTCCGCTTCAACTTTTGATCGTCTGTTTGATGAACTGGACGAAGAGCGGATCTTCTTCAGTATGGAAGACATGAAACAGCTGCTCCCCTTCAGGCTGCAGCTGGATGAAGAAGTACTGAAACGCAGAACCGGTTTCATTACCCTGCTTGCATCACTCTACGAAAGCAACCTGAAGCGAACGGACTCACTGATCGACCAGTTGCTGAAATCGCCGCTGGACCTGAACACGCCGGAAGTATTCACCGTTGCGGAAGATACCAGCTATCCCGCGAACGACGCCGCCAGAAAATTGAAACTCCGCAAATTCCTGAAAGCAACTGTGCTTAACGGGCTTAAAGAATCTTTTCGTTCCCGTGGAGCGATGGATGCAAGCCGTGAAAAGAAATTTATTGACAGCCTTGCAATCGTCTACACGAAAAAAGTACGGTCCATTTTAAAGCGATCGATCCGGCGGGAGCTGGAAATACCAGGTGGGGTGTTGAATTCCGTGGGTGAAAAATATTGCGAGATCATTGCCGGCTACTATGACCCGCATACCAGTTATTTCTCGCTTACGCATAAAGAAAACTATGAAAGCGCGCTGGGGCAGGAAACAATGATGTTTGGTTTCAGCCTGGACGAAGACGAGGAAGAGCGGCCTAAGATTGCCGGCCTGAAACCGGGCAGCCCGGCTTACCAGAGCGGGCAACTGAACGAAGGAGACCGCATTATATCGATCCAGTGGCAGGGCAAAGAAGCAATCGACGTAAGCGATGCCTCCACCCGGGAGGTGGCTGCCATCGTAGAAGCCAGCAACCACGATAAAGCTAAGTTCACCGTACAGAAAGCAGATGGCAGCAAAAGAACGGTTGAGCTTTCCAAGGCTAAAATGGAGGATGACGATGAAGGCGACCGCGTGAAAAGTTTTCTGCTGTCCGGCTCCATCCCGGTAGGATATATCTCTTTACCCGGTTTTTACCGCGACTGGGAAAGCACGGAAAACAATTTGAACGGATGCGCCAACGATGTAGCGCGCGAGATCATCAAGCTGAAAAAAGAAAACATCCAGGCGCTGGTACTCGATATCAGGTACAATGGCGGAGGTTCGGTACAGGAAGCTGTGGACCTTGCCGGGATCTTTATCGATGCCGGACCGGTTGCAATAATGAAAGACCGCGGGGAGAAATCATTTACGCTGAAAGACGGAAACCGCGGCACGATCTGGGACGGCCCGCTTGTAATCATGATTAACGGATTCAGCGCTTCTGCTTCGGAACTGCTCGCGGGTACGCTGCAGGATTATAACCGCGCGGTAATTGTCGGTTCCCGGAGTTATGGGAAGGCTACCGGGCAGACTGTCCTGCCGATGGACACCACTATTAACCTCGAAAAAGATTTCAATAACCGCGAAACGGGGAGCTATATTAAAATGACATTGTCAAAGCTTTACCGCATCAACGGAACTACCGCGCAGTTTGCAGGGGTGGTACCCGATGTAGTGCTGCCCGATATCATTGATTCGGATCCCCACCGGGAATCGAACGAAGCGTTTGCGATACCGGCAACGGGCACCGAACCCAATAAATATTTTAAACCACTGCCACCGATCAACAAAACGGGGCTGCAACAGGCTGCGGCCAATATCATCGAAACTTCGGAATATTTTATTGCCATGAAAAAATATATCGATGCGGTAAAATCAGCCGGGCAAAGAAGAGACCTGCCGCTGAACTGGACCGCGGTTCGTGAACAAAAAAACAAATACC
>DASVBM010000112.1:0-5407 GCA_036375835.1 Chitinophagaceae bacterium
GAAGTCCTCCGGGAAAATATTCGTGAACAGCATCAGGCTGAGCAGTGCCAGGTAAACGCCCGCGGTGAGCCATTTCCATTTGCCCAGGTAACTGCGCTCATTCTGGAACCAGAGCAGCAATACGAACGGCAGCACGAAAAATGAAGACATTGCGAGGTCGTACACCAGCCCAATCAAAAAGCTGAGCAGTACATTCAGTACACTCCAGTCGAAGCTTTCGCCTGCTTTCATCATCAGGGCAAAGCGGGTGACAAACGAAATAACGGCGATGATGATTACCAGTAAAAGTACAGGCTGCATTCTGCCTTTGAAATGCCGTGTAAAGCGATGGAGGTAGGTATTCATAAATATTCAATCGGGGAGGCAAAAATAATTAATATGATGCGGTGGTTGCGTTAAATCAAAGCCCCGGTACAGTGACCAGGGCTTAAAAGAAGGTTAACGTTGACTATGATTACAGCCTCTCGCGGAAATCCAATTGATGTTCTTTGAGTGTTTTCTTTGCTATCTCGTAACCGGCATCGGCATGACGGATGACTCCCATACCGGGGTCGTTGCGTAATACCCGCGCGAGTCTTGCGGCGGCGGCTTCAGAACCATCGGCAACGATCACCATTCCGGCATGAATGCTATAGCCCATTCCCACTCCGCCTCCATGATGCAGGCTCACCCAACTGGCACCTCCGGCCGTATTTACCATCAGGTTTAGCACTGCCCAGTCGGCGACCGCATCACTGCCATCCAGCATGCCTTCGGTTTCCCGGTTGGGTGAAGCCACGCTGCCGGTGTCCAGGTGATCCCTTCCTATAACAATGGGAGCTTTCACTTTACCGGTACGCACCAGTTCATTGAAAGCAAGCCCGGCTTTTTCCCTCTCTCCCTGTCCCAGCCAGCAGATCCTTGCCGGCAAACCCTGGAACGCGATTTTCTCTTTTGCCAGCTTCAGCCAGCGCTGCAACGATTCATTCTGCGGGAACATGTTCGCGATCACCTCATCAGTCACGGCGATATCTGCAGGATCGCCACTGAGCGCTGCCCATCGGAAAGGTCCTTTGCCTTCGCAGAACAGCGGGCGTATATAGGCCGGAACAAAGCCCGGAAAATCAAACGCGTTCTCCAGCCCTTTTTCCTTCGCCCGTGCGCGGATATTATTCCCGTAGTCAAAGGTGATGGCGCCGCGCTGCTTCAGTTCAATCATCAGCTGCACGTGCCGGTACATGGAATTGTAAGCGTACTCCAGGTACTGTTCGGGGTTTTCGGTTCTCAGGACCTTCGCCTGTTCATAAGAAATTTCGTGGGGCCAGTAACCGATCAGCGGGTCGTGCGCCGAGGTCTGGTCGGTGAGGGTATCCGGTATGATATTTCTTTCTACGAGCCGCTCCAGCAGGTGCACCGCATTACAAAGCACGCCGATTGATAGCGCTTCACCTTTTTGTTTTGCTTCGAGTGCACGGTCGATGGCTTCATCAATGTTTTCGATCATCAGGTCACAGTACCGGGTTTCAAGCCGTTTTTCGATGCGCCATTTCTCCACTTCCGCGATCAGCGCAACGCCTTCGTTCATGGTGATCGCCAGGGGTTGGGCCCCACCCATCCCGCCAAGCCCGGCGGTTACGTTCAGGGTGCCTTTCAGCGTACCACCGAAATGCTTGCCGGCGGCGGCGGCGTAAGTCTCATAAGTGCCCTGCACAATACCCTGTGAGCCGATATAGATCCATGATCCCGCGGTCATCTGCCCATACATCATCAGTCCCTTTCGCTCCAGTTCTTCAAAGTGCTGCCAGTTGGCCCAGTTCGGTACCAGCTGCGAGTTGGAGATCAGCACGCGTGGCGCATCGGGGTGTGTTTTCAGCATCGCAACCGGTTTACCACTCTGGATCAAAAGACTTTCGTCATTGTCCAGCACTTTCAGTGCGGCAATGATCTGGTCAAGCGCCTCGAAATTCCGCGCTGCCTTACCCCTTCCGCCATAGACGATCAGTTCGTCGGGACGTTCCGCTACCGCGGGATCCAGGTTATTGAGCAACATCCGCAACGCGGCCTCCTGTATCCAGCCTTTGCAGTTTAACCCCGTACCGGTGGGCGTCTTATACTTTTTTACGTCGTACCTGCCTTGCGTTGTCGTTGTCATAAATTCATTTTTTTGATTTCAGCTGCGGTATTTCAAACCATCTCCGGTTGCGTCGCACACTGCGGCTGTACCAACTGATTCAGCTTAGCCAATCAGCCTTCAAAGGTATAACGGTCGATAAATCCGATCGTCTTCAGTATATCATCATGCAGAATCCTGTCTTTGTCGTTAAAGCTCACTTCGCTCCGGTATTCAGCTACAAAATTCTCGACAACGGCTGAACTTCTCAATGGTCTCCTGAATTCCAGTGCCTGCGCCGCGGTCATCAGTTCGATCGCCAGCACTTTCTGTACGTTGTTGATGAGCCGGTAGCATTTCGTTGCCGCGTTTGCGCCCATGCTCACGTGATCTTCCTGGCCGTTGCTGCTGGGGATAGAATCCACGCTCGAAGGGGTACAGAGCTGTTTGTTTTCACTCACAATGCCCGCCGCGGTGTACTGTGGAATCATGAAGCCGGAGTGCAGTCCGGGGTTCTTCACCAGGAAAGGCGGCAGCCCGCGCTGACCGCTGATCAGTTGATAGGTTCTGCGTTCACTGATGTTCCCGATCTCTGCCATTGCAATTGCCAGAAAATCCAGGTTTAACGCAAGGGGCTGACCGTGGAAATTGCCCCCACTGAGAATCAGGTCCTCCGCCGGGAAAATATTCGGGTTATCGGTTACAGCGTTGACTTCGGTGAGAAAAACGCTGACTACATGATCGAAAGTATCCTTACTGGCCCCATGCACCTGTGGCACGCAGCGGAAACTGTAGGGATCCTGTACCTGTTGCTTGTTCTGGCGGGCGATCCCGCTTCCTGAAAGGTAGTTCCGCAGTGTAGCCGCGGTTTCCACCTGCCCTTTATGGGGGCGAATGCGATGGATGTTTGCGTCGAATGGCGAGAGAACGCAATCGAAGGCATCACAGGACAAAGCGGCAACGAGGTCAGCACAGCGTAACAGTTGCGAAGTCTTCGCCAGGCACCAGGTTCCATAGGCTGCCATGAATTGCGTACCGTTGATCAGGGCCAGGCCTTCTTTTGATTTCAGCTGAATGGGTTTCCAGCCCAGCTGTTGCAGCAGGTCGGCAGAGTTGATCTTCTGCCCTTTAAAGCGCACCTCACCCATTCCGATCAAAGGCAGGCTGAGGTGGCTTAACGGCGCAAGGTCACCCGAGGCGCCCAGTGAGCCCTGGGTATATACTACCGGTAAGATATCCCGGTTGTACATCTCCAAAAGCCGCTGAACCGTTTCCAGTTGAACACCACTATGCCCGTAGCTCAGTGATTTGATCTTCAGCAGCAGCATCATCTTTACAACAGCTGCCGGCACTTCCTCACCGAGGCCGCAGGCGTGCGACATCAGCAGGTTGTACTGGAGCTGTTCCACCTGCGCTTTGTCTATCTCCACGTTCTGCAGGTATCCAAAGCCGGTGTTGATACCATAAAAAAGCTGGCTTGAGCCATTTACTTTTTTATCGAGGTACTCCCTGCAACTGTCGATAGCGGATATGGCAGCGGGTGAAAGTGCAATGGATGGAGAATCACTGAAGATGTGTTCAATATGCTCAAATCCAAGCCAGCGATCATCGATTATCAGGGGAGTATGATTGTTCATAGCAGCAATTCTCGGGTGTCAAATGTAAATGCTTTATTCGAACGGCAGGGATGAGGGGCATCGTGAATATCGCAGATTCATAAAGGAGTTTTCATTTGCCCGGGAAGTCGATTTTCCCTTATTTTGCACCCTCTGAAAACGGTCCGGTAGCTCAGTTGGATAGAGCAACTGCCTTCTAAGCAGTAGGTCATTGGTTCGAATCCAATCCGGATCACATTTATTATCAAAGCAAAGCCACCATGGTTTTGCTTTTTTTTTGTGGTAGCTCAGCTGGATAGGGCATCCCGATTTCTAATCGGGAAGGTCATTGGTTCGAATCCAATCCGGATCACAAACGCCGCCCGGCTCTGCGGGCAGGCGTTTTTTATTTGGCAGTGAGCCAGGCGCCGCCTGAGCGAGCGGACAAATAAAAAACGTCAACGGCGCGACAGCGACGCGAAGGCGTTTGGGTAAGCTCCCACTGATAAGGATCACCGCAGGTAATCCAATTCGGTGGCAGAACGGACAAATGCGGGGTGAAAGCGGGGTTTGAATCATGAAGAGGAGTGGCCAGATTCGGTGCTGGCTTACCCTTCGTTTACCCTTCGGTTACCCCTCACTTACCCCAGGGGTAACGAAAGGGTGACCAAGGAGTAGCTGAACGGTAAACGAAGTGCGAACATGAATACAAGCATCTCAGCAGTTTTACCCTTCAACCTTAAATTCCAGCCAGATTCATTCCCCGATGCAGGCTAAAACCCGTAATGCCTATGGCGCACTACCCCGACATAAATGCCGGGGTTTTTGTAATACTTTCGCGGCAAATTCAGATGAATGGACGTCAAGATCGAACCAGGCTGGAAGAAAATACTCCGCGAGGAGTTTGACCAGCCGTATTTCGAGGAGATCGTTCACTTCCTGAAAACCGAAAAAGCACAGGGCAAGATTATTTACCCACCAGGCCCATTGATATTCAACGCTTTCGACCAGACACCGTTTGAAAAACTTAAAGTAGTACTGCTGGGACAGGACCCTTACCACGGGCCGGGCCAGGCAATGGGATTGTCGTTTTCCGTTCCAGATGGCATCAAACCGCCTCCGTCGCTGGTGAATATATTCAAGGAGCTGAGTAAAGACGTGGGTATCCCGATCCCGAAGACCGGCAACCTCACGAAATGGGCACAGCAGGGAGTGTTATTGCTGAACGCTTCACTCACCGTGCGACTCAATGAACCAAACAGCCATGCTAAAACCGGATGGCACCGGTTCACCGACGCAGTGATCCGGAAAATATCAGAAAACAAAAAGAATGTTGTGTTTTTACTGTGGGGCGCCTTCGCCAGGCAGAAGGAGTCGCTGATAGACCCGGGAAAGCACCTGGTGCTGCAGACTGCGCATCCATCGCCATTCAGCGCAGACAAATTCTTCGGATGCGGTCATTTTTGCAAAACGAATAATTATCTTGTTCAACACGGAATAGACCCCATCAACTGGTCGCTTGATTGATATGAAACCGCTCAAGGAAATATTTGCCAGGATCTGGGCGCTGTGGGGAATAATCACTTTTATCGTGACCTTCCTGGTGGTGTTTATACCATCGATGTTCACCTATCTTTTCCCCGGTAAGAAAGGACAGTATGCATTCATTATTATATCAAGGATCTGGATGCGCAGCTGGCTCTTCCTCGTGGCCTGCCCGCTG
>DASVBM010000117.1:0-24801 GCA_036375835.1 Chitinophagaceae bacterium
GTTGCCAGCGTGATCGTGTCTGCGTCTGTAGCGGCTGCCGGCCAGAAACCAACAACCCCTCTTGCTTTCACCCAGTTCTCTTCGATTATCCGGTCGAGCAGGGCGTTGGCGTCGTTATACAGTTTTGTGGCCTCGGTACCGATCACCGCATCGCTGAGTATAGCAGGGAACTTACCGTGCATTTCCCAGGCAATAAAGAAAGGCTGCCAGTCAATATATGGCCGCAGTTCTGCCAGCGGGAAGTCCTCGACCAACTTCGTCCCTGTGAATGACGGAGCGGGCGGCGTATAATGTGTCCAGTCGATTTTCAGTTTGTTCTGTTGTGCTTCACTGAACGAAAGAAACTGCTTTGTTGTCTTTTTGCTCTCAAAATCCTTCTTCAGCTTCTGATATTCCGCTTCAATCTCACCAAGGAAGCTGCTCCTGTGTTCAGCGCTCAGCAATGAGCCTGCAACAGTCACGCTGCGCGAGGCATCGAGTACGTGAATCACGCCGTTGTCATAAGCCGGGGCAATCTTAACAGCGGTATGCATCCGCGAAGTGGTTGCGCCACCAATCAATAATGGTTGTCGCATGCCGCGCCGTTTCATCTCGTGGGCCACGTGCACCATCTCGTCAAGGGATGGAGTAATCAGTCCGCTGAGGCCGATGATGTCTGCTTTCTCTTTTTCCGCGGTCTCCAGTATCTTGTCAACAGGAACCATCACACCCAAGTCGATCACGTCATAGCCATTACAGCCAAGCACTACGCCCACGATGTTTTTACCAATATCGTGTACATCGCCTTTTACTGTTGCGAGCAGGATCTTTGCAGCGCCCGCACCTTCAGTGCTTACTGTACCTGCTGCGAGGTGTGCCTGCCTTCTTTGTTCTTTCTCTGCCTCGATATAAGGTGTGAGAATTGCCACCGATTTCTTCATTACCCTGGCGCTTTTTACCACCTGCGGCAGGAACATTTTGCCACTGCCAAACAGGTCGCCCACTACGTCCATGCCTGCCATCAGCGGGCCTTCGATCACATCCAGTGGCTGCGGGTATTTCTGCCTCGCCTCTTCCGTGTCCGCTTCAATATAATCGGTGATACCATTTACCAGCGCATGCTTTAATCTTTCCTCGACTGTTGCATTACGCCAGGCTTCGTCCTTCACTTCAGCCTTTCCCTTTGCTTTTACGGTTTCGGCAAAGCTGATCAGCTTCTCAGTAGCTTCATTGTTGTCATTGTTCCGGTTCAGGATGACGTCTTCGCAAAGATTGCGGAGTACAGGGTCAATCTCGTCATAGACAACCAGCTGGCCGGCGTTGACGATACCCATATCCATGCCGGCACGAATTGCATGATACAGAAAGACGGCGTGCATGGCTTCGCGTACATGGTCGTTACCCCTGAATGAGAAAGAAAGGTTGCTCACTCCACCGCTCACTTTCGTCAGCGGCATTCGCTGTTTGATAATGCGCGTCGCCTCGATAAAATCCACCGCGTAGTTATTATGTTCTTCCAGCCCGGTAGCGATTGCAAAGATATTCGGGTCGAAGATGATGTCTTCGGGTGCATACCCGACTTCGTTTACCAGGATGTTGTAAGCTTTGCTGCAGATGTCAACCCTTCGTTGTAACGTATCCGCCTGTCCCTGTTCATCGAATGCCATCACAACAACCGCTGCTCCATAAGCCTGGCAGATCGTGGCATGTTCTCTGAACGCATTCTCACCCTCCTTCATCGATATGGAGTTCACGATACATTTCCCCTGTACGCATTTCAGCCCGGCCTCGATCACCTCGAAACGCGAACTGTCGATCATCACCGGTATTTTCGCAATGTCCGGCTCACTCTGCAGCAGGTTGAGGAAAGTTGTTATCGCTTTCACACCGTCGAGTAGTGCATCGTCCATATTCACATCAAGTACCTGGGCACCGTTCTCTACCTGCTGGCGTGCAACACTGAGTGCTTCTTCGTATTTATTTTCCCGTATCAGCCTTGCGAACTTTTTGGAACCGGTAACGTTGGTGCGTTCGCCCACGTTCACGAAGTTCATCTCGGGGCGTATGACAAGGGGTTCCAGTCCTGAAAGTCTGAGGTATGGTTTGATTGTAGTCATTTATTCTGTTGTTTTTCCGAACCTTAACGGTATGGCAGGTCAAAACGTCATCTGAAAGATGATTAGTTTATCGGTCCCGTGGTGTCATCTGCCGTTGGGTTCATATCTTCCATTGCGTGCCGATCTATCATGTTTTCCGTTGTGGTTCAAATCGCTTCTTCCAATACTGGCAATTGCCTCGGCCTGATCCCCTGCACGTGTTCTGCAATATGGCGGATATGATCCGGTGTAGTACCGCAACAACCGCCCACAATGTTCACAAAACCCTCTCGCGCCCACTCTTCAATATAATGTGCGGTATCGTCAGGGCTTTCGTCGTATTCTCCCATAGCGTTCGGAAGTCCCGCATTTGGATAAGCCGAAGTATAACACGAGGCGATCTGTGAGAGTTCTTCAATATGCGGGCGCATTTCCTTTGCTCCCAGTGCACAGTTAAGGCCGATGCTTAACGGTTTTGCATGCATCACAGAGTTATAGAAAGCTTCCAGCGTCTGGCCGCTCAGGGTTCTGCCACTCGCATCCGTAATGGTACCGCTGATCATGATTGGTAACTCATGCCCCGATTCACGGAAATATCTTTTTGCCGCGAAGATGGCTGCTTTCGCGTTCAGCGTATCGAAGATGGTCTCGATCAGCAGGAGGTCAACTCCACCGTCGGCCAGTCCTTTGATCTGTTCATGGTAAGCTTCCACTGCTTCGTCGAAGCTAAGTGCACGGTAACCCGGGTTGTTCACGTCCGGTGACAGCGAGAGGGTCTTGTTTAAAGGCCCGATCGCACCTGCAACAAATGGACCTGGTTCACCTGCAGCCCTTGTGGCTGCAGCAAGAAACCCGTTAACGGCTTCACGTGCACACCGGGCTGCAGCAACATTGATCTCGTAGGCGAGTGATTGCATATTGTAATCTGCCAGGGAAACCTGCTGTGCGTTGAAGGTGTTCGTTTCAATGATGTCGGCACCCGCTTCAAGATATTCCCTGTGAATGGCACGTATGATCTGTGGCTGGGTAAGACAGAGCAGGTCGTTGTTTCCTTTAACGTCCGAGGGCCAGTCTTTAAACCGGTCGCCGCGGTAGTCCGATTCAGAAAGCCTGTATCGCTGGATCATTGTGCCCATTGCTCCGTCGATCACGAGGATGCGTTCGTTGAGCAGGTCTCTAATTGTTTTCATCGATGATGATATTTATGGTGGAGCTGCTCAATGCCCGGAACCTGCAAGTGAGTGACACAACAGGCGATGCCATGAAACACCGCTGCCGGTAACCATAATCAACTAATAAAACGTGTGGGAAACAGTGTGAGAGTTTCTTTGCGTTTATTAGTTCTGTGGGCCGAACAATAAACAAATCCGCCTTTGAGGGGCAAACTTAAAAAAGAAAAGCCGCACTGCCAAATGTGCGGCTAATGACATGGAGTTTCATCGGATAGAGGATGCTGGATTGTTCGCAATGAGAAAAAGACTTCGTAAAGATGGGGCGGAAACGGGGGTAAGGAAAATAAAGCTGACCGAACCGGGAAAACCGGTTACTGAACCCGGCTATTCACCCGCGAGCCAGGCCTTGAATGCGGCTGAACGTTCCGCGCTCACAATGGTTTCCTCTTTTGCAGGTGGCTGGAGTTTCACCAGCACCCTCGATTTGGAGTAGCTGAGCATCTCGGTGATGGAATGATATCCAATGATAAACTGGCGGTTGATCCGGAAGAACTGGCGGGGATCCAGCAACTGTTCCAGCTGGTCCATATTGTGATCGACCGCGTAACGTTTACCATCTTTCAGAACGGAAAAACTGATTCGGTTTTCGGTGTAGAAGTAGGCGATATCCGCCACCTGTATCGTTTTCATGTGTTCGCCGTACCGCACGACGAAGCGCTCTTTGTATTCAGCCTTGCGGATCGAATTCAGGAGCTGCTGGATATCAATGCCTCCCTGGGTTTTGAGGTGCAGCTTCCGGAACTTTTCGACCGCCTGCTGCAGCTCTTCTTTCTTCACAGGTTTCAACAGGTAATCGATACTGTTAACCTTAAACGCTTCCAGCGCGTATTGGTCGTACGCAGTGGTAAAGATCACCGGGCAGTCGACTTTTACCTGGTTAAAGATTTCAAAGCTGCTGCCATCCGCGAGGTGGATGTCAAAGAAGGCGAGATCGGGGTGTGGATTATTCCGGAACCAGTCCACCGCTGCGCTGATGTTGCTCAGCGTTCCGGTAAATTCGCTTTCCGGGAGGGCTTCCGCAACCATTTTCTGAAGCCTTTGTGCCGCAGTTTCTTCATCTTCTATGATCAGTACCTTTATCATCTGATAGTTTTATTAACGGAACAACAACGGTAAAATATTCCTCGTCGGCGGTTATCACTACAGGTCGTTTGGTAAGCAGTTCATACCGCCGCCGGATGTTTTGCAGCCCCAGCCCGGCGCTGCGTTCAGGATGTAGCTTTGGATTGATGTTGTTACGGACCACCAGCTGGCCTGCTTCAACGAATATCTTCAGCACGAGTGGCTTTTCCTTCAGTACGGAGTTGTGCTTGATCGCGTTCTCAGCCAGTAACTGTAAAGTTAAGGGGGCGATGTAATATTCAGTTTCTTCTTCGGGCGATACCCCGATCGAAACCTGGAACGCGTTCCCGTATCTTTTTTCCTGGATAAAAAGGTAGTCTTTGATGATACCTATTTCTTCGCCGAGGCTGATCACGTCTTTTTCACGGTAGGTGACGATGCTGCGGAAGAAATCCGCCATGTGCTCTACGTACCGTACGGCCTTCGCCGGGTCGTTTTCAATTTCCGAAACCAGCGTATTGAAGCTGTTGAAAAGGAAATGCGGGTTCACCTGGTTCCGCAATGTTTCGAATTGCGACCGGATCTTTTCTCTTTCCAGCCTTTCCATCTGCTGCAGGTTCTTTTCACGGGCTCTGATGTAATAATAAAGCAGCAACCCGATTGCGGAAAAGACCAGAGCGATAAACCACCATCGCGCCCAAAGTGGTTTGCGGATAGTGAATTTGAATGATGCTTCCGGTGCATTATCGAAATTCCGGTTCAGTGAAGCCCTCACCCGGAAAGTATAGGTCCCGGGGGCAAGTTTAGGAAAATCACGTCTACGGTCGTTCGTTGTGATCCAGTCTTCACCGAAACCATCCAGCTTGTACTGGTATTGTATTTTGCCTGGTTGTGTATAGTATAGCCCGGTGTAATAGAAGCTGATATTATCATCTGATGATGAAAATGTGTGGCCGTTCTCAATATCAACGTCATTCAGAAACAGCTGGATCCGGTCAATTACAATACGGGGCGCTGCAATGGCCCTGGTGGCATCGTATCGATATATATTATTTCCCGATACGAAATACACATCTCCTTTCGGGCAACTGGTGAGCGTGTTCAGATCAGTGTTCACCCCGGCAAGTCCCTGTTCCTGGTCCAGGTAACTTATTGTATGCGTTACCGGGTCTATGATGTCTATCCCTTTTTCATGGCTGAGATAGAGATTTCCTTTTCCGTCGGAAGTCATTGCGGTGACTTGCGCGTCACTGAGCCCCTGGGCGGTCGTGAAGTGCAGGAATTTCTTTCCATCATATTTCACGAGCCCGGAATTGAAAGTAGTGAACCAGATATTTTTTTCGCGGTCTTCCGTGATCTTGTATACCACCGCGCTGCGCAGGCCGTTCTGTTCGTTATAATTCCTGATCTTTCCGTTTTCGTAAACCGAGACACCTTTTCCATCTGTAGCAAACCAGGTCCGGTTACGGCTGTCGGTGAATACATGATAGATGTAATTCATTGTCGGCTCGACGGTACCGGTGAAATCGGTAACGTTTACCGGCGCCTGAATGTCTGCGTTGGCAGACGTGAGCGTACATTGCACCACTCCTTCCAGTCCGGCTATCCATACAAGATGCGCCTTGCCACTGATTGAAAGCACGCTCGAATGTGTCAGCAGGTTATTTTCGGTGATCTGCCGGAATCGCCCGCTGCGCGAATCAAGTATAAATGCTCCATTGCCCATCGTTCCGATCCATATGTTTCCGAAACGGTCCTCAAACAAAGCGGTGATCTGTGAATTGATGTCGACCGGAAGGCTGAAAATTCTTTCATTCCACTTTCCTGCCGAATCGTTGGAAAGGTGTTTAAGCCCTTTCGGTACGTTATACCAGATATGACCCTCGCGGTCGATCAGCAGGGCGCGCAGGGCGGCCGCTTCTGCGGGCTGCAGCTGCACCACCGGTTGCAGTTTGCTGCCATTCGTGCGCACGAGCTGGTTGTTGCCTGCACCCCAGATATTTCCTTCGGTATCTTCGAGCAGTGCAACCATTTTCTGGGGCGCCACGACCTGCGGGTTGAGCAAACGGCGACCATTGATTTCGTATCGGATAAGCCCGGATTCTTCCGAAGCCGCATACAGGCAGTGATTGGCTTGCAGCAGGTCGTTTACCTGTCCTGTCGCCACTGGTATTGCTGCGGCAGTTTGCACCGGTTCAAAATTGCGGCGGTTATAAAAACCAATCCCTGCATCCTGCATCGATATCCAGAATCCTTCCGCAGCAGTGCTTACTGAACGGATGATATTATCCGGGAGACCGTTTTTGGAGGTGAACGAACTCACCCGTTTACCATTATTCAATAGAACGATACGGTTAATTCCTCTGTCTGTTGCCGCATAGATTCCTGTCAGGTCTTCCTGAAGGTCGTAAACATAGTTATCGCTGAGCCCGTCATCGGTGTTGATATTGTAAAACCGGTTCCCGCGAAAATAATAGACGCCTTCTCCCGCTGTGGCGATCCATACCGTGCCGGTAACATCCTCAATGATCCTGCGGATCGCCTTTGCCGGGAAGCCTTCTTCCGCCGCTTGTATTACCAGCTTGTTGTTCCGCAGCCAGCCCAGCTTCCCGTCGGCAAAGCCGATCCAGGTGCTTTTACGGGTGATGCCAATGGCGGTAACGTTGTCAGGCACATCCGTGGTTTTCGGAAATTTATAGAAGGCATTTCCATCAAAACGATAAAGGCCCGTCGAAGCGCCCACAAGGATGTATCCGGTTTTGTCCTGGCAAATGGTATTGATAACCGGTGTCGTCACTTCCGTTGGTAACGCCCAGGATCTTGAAAATGGCGTTTGCCCCACCACCTCTGAAGCGGTGAGCAGCAACAGCAGGAACATTTTAGCGGGTAAGCTCATTCTTATCTTGGTTGCAAAGCAGTGTTCACCTCCACTTTTATTTCATCGGCGAGCTTCTGGTGCACTACCTTGGGGATCGGTATATTATGATCGCTGAGCAAGACGCTGAAATTGCTTTGTAAGGTAATAATATTATTCCGCACGGTAAGCTCGGCGCGGATGATCCGCTCTTTTTCTACTCCATGGATATTCATGATCCCTTTGGCGCGGACAGAGTAAACGCCCTCGTGCGAAAGGTCGATGTCTTCAATGATCTTTCCCTTGAAAGAGGCCTCCGGATATTTCTCCGTTTGCATATAGTTTTCATTGAAGTGCTCGCGCTGCGTCCGGCTGTTGAATCCTTCGAAAGACCGGATCGCGACTTTGAAAGTGAAGTTTTTCCGGGCAGTGTCGATCAGTCCCACCAGCCCGTTTGATGAGGCCTTTATCAGCTCAAGCTGCGCTTCAGAACGAAAGCTGATCTTCCCTTCCGTTGCCTGGAATATACCGGGAACGAAACGGAAAGCCATTACTGTCGCTGCCAGGGCAATGACGCCGATTGAGACCGTGGTTAACTTCCTGATCATTGCGGAAAATTACAATTTCAGCCGCGAGCACAATGTTAATTACGGCGTTTACCAATCTGGAAAACCCTGGATATATTAAACCCGAAATGGATATCTCCCTTCCCCCAGCTGCCTGGTGTCTCGGTAATGAATTGTCTTTCAGTCATTCCCCTTGAATTCGTGAAGTGCAGCTGGAAAACGTGTCCACCCGTTTCAATATCAAAACCAACAGAGAGCGGGTTATACAGTTTAGAACCTCCCATGCTTTCGAGGCGGTGCCCGGGTATGTTATAATAATATTCTGCATTGATGCTGAGCCGCTGTGTAATTTTCAATCGCCCGCCTATACCTACCGAGAACAGGTCGTTCGGATCGGTGGAAAGGGGCACTACGTTGCTGTGTATCATCGTGGGCATGAGCTGCAGCGAAAAAGCCGTACTGAATTTCCTGGCGATGATCAGTTGGTATGCGTAAGATAATTTATCGCTGAAATGAATTTTTACCCCGGCGGGGATGTTGTAATTGGCCCGTACCGATGTTGTATCCGTAGCCAGCATCGCGGTTGCAACAGCGCTTACAGACAGCGGCATGTTGCCTGTACCGGTGGACTGTCGCAGTATCCGGTATTTAAAAAACGCATCGTATTGTTTCTGGTATGTGCTGCGGCCCCAGCCAACGGTAAGCCGGTCGGAGATTCCGTAATCGAGTCCCATCCGCATTGTTGCGTTGTCGAGGCCGAACAACTGGTAAAAGCCATTATTGAGTGTACCAAAACGATGCGAGATTCTCAGGTCCAGTATTCCCTTCGCGGTATTTTCAATGGAATGGCCGTTGATGATCCTGCTTGTTTTAAACGTGGCTTCCACCAGCTCAGGACCAGTATGTTTTTTTTCCATCTCTTCGTCCAGGATCTTGTCGAGGTCCAGCGAATCCTGGGGCAGGCCCGCTGAGCTTAACGTCATCGCAACAAAAAGCAGGGCTATTATTCTCATAATCGGGTATTAAAGCGGTTAGTTTGGCATCACCTGCTGCCGGTAAACGGACCTCCCACTCGTCCGACGACAGCAGGCGAGCCAGTAAGTTTATCTTTTATCGTAAGTACAGTCGACCTTGATTTCGATGGTTTTCGCGATCTTTTTCTCATGAATCGCCTGCCCGGAAACGTTGAATTCAGAACGATTGATCTTAAACTCGGATTTCGCTGTGACCTTCCCGTTCTTCACTGTGATGGAGCCTGCTGCCGTAATCGGTTTGGTGACATCCTTGATGGTAAGGTTTCCGCTCACGGTAACGTTGTATGTACCATCAGTATTAAAATCCACCTTTGAAAGGTCAGTGATTTTCCCGGTGAAGCTGGCGCGGGGAAATTTGGCAGAGTTCATATAAGAAGCGTCGTTGAAGTGTTTTTGCATATCAACGGCTTCAAACTTAAATCCCAGAATCGCCACCCTGAAATTGAACTCGCCGGTTTTGGTGTTGAGCGTGCTCACCACTTCATTATTCACCGCCTCGATGTCTTCAATGGGCGTGCTGGAGAAAAAAGAAATCTTCCCGTTCCGGGTGAGATAATCCTGTGCGAACGCCGGTGTGGAGGCGATAGCGGCTAAGGTCATCAGTACGATCAGTTGTTTCATTGTATCTGGTTTGTATTATTTAATTGTTCTGAGCACCCTGGTTAATCCAGGCTTTGATCCGGTTTATATCACAATCACTGAGCTTTGGCATGTTCTTCGGCATTGCGGAAGCTCCCGGGCTATGGGTGATCGCAAGCACCAGTTTGCCGTTGTTCACTACAGTGGTGAGTGCGGTATAACTGTCCAGCTTCACGCTGCCACCCGCCTGTGCCGAGCCGGAGTGGCAGGCATAACAGTTGGTAGCGAGAATACCGGTTATATCCGTACTGTATTTCAGGTTGGCAGTGTCACAGGCGGTTTGTGCCGGGTAGACAAGTTCTGACTTGTCGTAATAACATCCCGCAAATGCCAGGGAAATCGCAACTGCCGCAATGATCAAAAATTTCGTCTTCATAGCTTATCCTTAATTATTCGGCGTTCCTGCCTGGATCCACTTCCGGATCTGGGTGATTTTACAATCTGAAAGTTTGGGGTTACCCGCAGGCATCGGGGTAAATCCCGGGGCATGGTTGATGCTTCCCATCAGCTTTCCGTTATCTGCTACAGCCTTCACTCCCGCGTGAGTGGAGAAGTTCCATCCGCCGGAAGGAGCGGCGCCGCTATGACAGTTCAGGCAATTTGCATCGATTATTTTTTTCACCGCGGTAAACGTGAATACCGTTGTATCGCAGGTGCTGGCGCAGCCGGTTGTGTTTTTAGCACCCTGGTTGATCCATGCCTTGATGAGCTCGATCTGTTCCGGTAACAAACCCGGAGCCGGTGGCGGTGGCATGCGGTCTTTCCCTGTTTCAATCATCACCTCGAAAACCTTGCTGCCCGCCGCATTTCCGGGCTTTATGTCTTTTTTAATAATGTTCGCATAGCTGTCGAATACATAACCTTCCTGTTTGGTCGCGGCATCGTGACATCCCGCTTTGGCGCAACTGCTGCGGAAAATCGGGAGTACGTCGTCAAAGCATACCTCGCCGGTTACCGGGGGCACAACGCCACCGGTCGGAGGCGTTACAGGGCCGGGATTCACGATATCGTGTTTACAGGCATATAAGACCACAAGAGACGCAACCACAGAAAGAATGAGCAGCTTCTTCATACAACGGATATTTATTTCACAAGCACACCTTCATTGATCACTACATCGCTCAGGAAGCCGGTACAGATTCCTTTAAAAGTGATGCTGGTTCCGGGTTGTATCGGTCCCGGGTCTTCCTTGAACGTGCAGTTCACGCCAAACACCGGGTCGTCGGCCTTCAATAACACTACGGCCTTATTATCCTGGTTCGTTTTTGCTTCCGCCACTTCACCCGTTACCTCCACCGCGTTGTTCAGGTACTTCTGGTTCGCCAGGCTTTCGTTGGCCTGGAATTCACTGAAGATCTGCCGGGCCGTAACCCGGATACCCTGCTCTTTGCTTACATCGCGGTGCGGTTTGTGGTTGAGGTAGTATATATAGCCTTTTACGATGCCGAATGCCAGCAACCCGAAAAGCAAAAACAGTAAGATTATTTTAGCCAACCTGGACATTGTCAGTTGTTTGGATATCAAAATACGTCCATCACTGCCGGAAAGGAAGGCAAAATCTGACCGAACCGGGAAAAAACGCTACTGAAACGGACAAGGGGACCTGCTCGTGAAATGCAGGAAAGGTGTTAAGGCCTACCCCTTAACGTATTGCTGTACAGGCAGCCGGTTGGCGATGCTTCTGGCTAAGGTCATTTCGTCAGCGTACTCCAGTTCGCCACCGAAAGCGATACCGCGGGCAATCGTGGTGATCCGGCAGGAATGCGGCTGCAGTTTTTTCTGGATATAATAGATCGTGGTATCACCCTGTATATTGGGACTCAGCGCGAAAATCAGTTCTTCCGTTTCTTCTTTCCGGATCCGGTTCAGCAGCGACTCTATATTCAGCTGGTCGGGCCCGATGCCGTCAAGTGGCGAGATGATACCGCCAAGCACATGGTAGGTGCCATTGTACTGTTGTGTGGATTCGATTGCAATTACATCGCGGATGTTCTCCACCACGCAGATCGTACGCTGGTTACGCATCGAATTGGCGCAGATCGCGCAGATATCGCCGTCGGAAATATTGCAGCAGCGCTGGCAGAACTTTATTTCAGCCCGCATCCTGGTGATCGTTTCCCCGAAATGCTCCACGTCCTTAACATCCTGTTTCAGCAGGTGCAGTACCAGCCGCAGGGCGGTTTTTTTCCCGATGCCCGGCAATTTGGCAAATTCTGCCACCGCATTTTCCAGTAGTGAGGAAGGTAACTGCATCCGGCAAATTTAAAGAATCGGGATCATCCAGACAGGATGCCGGCTTGGGATGGTCAGGAACAAAAGCATCGCTCGCGTGCTCCGGGTCCGATAATTTGAGCGAACCAGCTTTCGCAAGGAACACCCGGTCATCGCAAACTGATTATCACAGGTTGATATCGAGTTCGTTTTCCCAGTTGGCCCTCACGGACAACCTGCGCTTCAGAGACAGTACGAACTCCGGTTGTTTCTTCAGCAGGAAATTGCCCGGATCCCAGCTAAGATTGTTATTGGTATCGTATAGAATGCGCAGCTCATATTCCCCGGGCCTGAACAGCCTTCGTTTGAATTCGCGCCCGGTGAGCGCAGCTGAATCGATTACTATATTATTCTGTACGACCTGCAATACCGGGTTGCGGCTGACATCCAGGTTATTAAACCGTATAGTGACCTCACCATAGTCTTCTGATTTCCGGGTGATGAATCTCAGTGTGTCGGTTTTGCTGAGTGTTACACCGTCAACATCGGCCACCGCATCCTTTTGGACGATCAGCCGGTACGCATTCGAAGTTGACCAAGGATAACTAACCTGGACCCGCGTGCGGTTGCTGTCAAGATGCACTGTATATCCTTTGAGCTCGTTGAACGCCGTATCCGTAAGCATAAACCGGGTGGTGTCGAACTTTCCGAGCCTGCGCGTGAACTCGAGCTGCAGGGGTGACAGCACGTCTTTGATATTTCCTTCGGGGTTGGTATAACGTAAACGCCTGTCCTGCGTCTTTCCGGAGCCTCCGGGAGTACCAGGCGTGAAAGCCTTTCTTTTTACCTGTTCATAGGCGTATAAAGTTACCGGTTTGGTTTCCGGTGAAACAGCGACAGGGGAATCGAGGAAAGCGAACATCTCCGTGCTGTCGTCGTAGCGTCTCAGCGGATCCGTGCCGGGTAAAACATATACGGCAAATTTTCCTTCGGGAAGGTGATTGAAACGGAAGTTGCCGGACCCGTCCAACCGGGTATAATACCTGGGCGACCGTTTGCTGATAGCGCTATCGGAGAGGTCGCTGTGCAATAGCACTACAAGCGAACTGTCTATCGATCCGGTTTCCGCGAGTATGACCGTGCCGGCGAGAATGTTCCGGTCGATTGTTTTGCCGGTGGAGAAAACGTAAGTGAAACCCCGCAGTATGTTTCCTTCGTTCACGTCTTTGATCGAGTTGCCAAACTGTACCGAGTAAGTGGTGTTCGGTTCAAGTTCGCCGTTGAACTTGATGGTCACCGTTCTGAGCTTACTGCTGATGGTTGGTATTTTCTCGGGCGTGGGTGAAACGATGATCTGATCAGGTGATTGAAGCTGGTCTATGTACTCGTCAAAACTGAGTGTAATCGTTTTGGGTGAAATACCGGTGGAAGAATCCGGCGGCGTTGCTTCCACCAGTACCGGCGGAATACTGTCGCGTGGCCCGCCGCCCGGTGGAACGATGTTCGCACAGCCGCTGACCTGCACCAGCAGGAGTAAAATAAGTGATGAAACAACGAGATATTCAAGGCTTCGCTTCATGAGCGCAGCAAACTTAGGTGATTGGCCGAAACAGCAGCTAATTCATTTACAAATAATCCTTTAAATCCTCCCGCGCGATTGCTTCCGGCTCCTCTGCCTCGGGTTCATGTAATGCAACCGCCATATTGTTTGTTTTTACGAAGGCGCACCAGTGGCAGTCTTCCTTTCCGCAACCGGTATAAAAATCATGGTCCTGTATTTTCTGCCAGACCTCGGTTATTTGCTGAGTTACAGTGGTAATATCCTGCGGGGTGATCGGCAGTTTATAGCGGAAGTATTGCTTTTTCTTGTCTGGTTCAATGAAGTCAAACTCACTGCTCACGACTGACCAGTCTTTGCGGGACTGGTCTACCAGTAATTTGTAGAATACCGCCTGTCGCCAGTAATCACCTCCGTTCGGGTCCTTATCATTCGGCGGCATCAGCTTTGGCTTTGCTTTTTCCGGGTCTCCGGTCTTATAGTCGACCACGTTAACCAGCCTGCCGTCGAATTCAAGCTTGTCGAGTTTCCCTTTAAGGGGTACGCCGTTCACTACTACATTCCGGATATTACGCTCTATGGAAACGATCCTGTTCGACGCCGGCACGTAGCGGTCATAGTAATCAGCAAGTACTTCCTGCCCATACTCCATCCTTCGGTTGAACTGTTCGGGGGTAAAACTTTCGCGGTGGCGTTTCATATACCATTCAAAATCGGAAATGAAAACCTCTTTTGACGGGAAACGATCGGTTCCACTCTCCTGCATTTTCCGGAAAAGTTGCTCCAGCGCGTAGTGTACCGCGGAGCCAAACTCGGTCGCCTCGTTTTTTGGAGAAGGAATCCGGATCAGGTTCTTGAAATAAAACTCCAGCGGGCATTTCAGGTAATTATTCAGCGCCGTAACATTCATCACGAACTTATCGAGCAGCCTGGTCACCAGTTCTTTTTCCACCCTTTCAATTTCAGGTGACAGCGCATCGCCAAAGCGCAGTACTTCAAACTCCGAGATCACCTCCGGTAGCAAGACCAGTTTTTCTGCAGGCAGCTCGTGTTCTTCCCTGATCTCTGCGATAAACATCGAAGGCTCCATCTCTTTTCCATCGTTGCGGAACCTGCTCCAGGAAATATGCAGGTGCTGCTCCGCTCGCGTGAGCGCCACATAAAATAATCGGCGTAACTCTTCTTCTTCAACCTGCCGCGGCTGCGACTCGAACATGGTATCCGGGAATGAATATCCCCCGCCAGGTTTCCTTTTCTTTTCCCAGAATGCAGCGTTACAGCCTGCGAAGAACACGTGCTGGAACTCCAGCCCTTTACTGCCGTGCGCGGTCAGCAGGTTGACGCCTTTTTCACTTCCGCTCACCTGAACCATGGGGATGGAAAGGCCCTCTTTCTGCATCAGGTCGAATATGTTTACCAGGTCCTCCAGCTGCAGGGATGGATTCCGGGAGGTTTCATCCTTCACAAAGTCGAATAGTGTTCCGAGCACCTGCAGCAACCAATGCTTATCGTCGTGCTCCATCACTGTTTTCAGCACCCCTGCACGGCGTATGATGCGTTCAAAAAGTTCCTGCAGTGTTACATTCGACACATCGCCGACCAGTTGTTCAATCACGGCGCTGGCGTTCCGCAGTTGCGCACTGAGCCCCTGGCTGAACAGGTCCTTCGCAGGTGCATTGGACCGCTCTGTAAGCAAGTGCCGGAGGGATTTTGCCTTGTCACTGTAACGCAGCTCTGCCGATTCAACGCTGAGTCGTGCCACTTCAATAGGAGAGACCCCGAACCAGTCGTAATGCAGGATCTCAAACAACATTTCGTCGCCGCTGTAGGGAACGTCGTGTTCGGTACACAGGTACCGGAAAACCGAAATGATCTTCTGCACCAGGGGAATCCCGAGCAGGTTCAACGTGCGTTTACTGTATACCGGGATATTCCGGAATTTGAAATAACGGGTCAGTTCCTCGCCGTATTTGTTTTCTTTATAGATCACCGCAATCCTACCCGGTTCTACCAACTGAAGCAGTTTCTCCACCTTCATTACGATATCGATCATCTCCTGCCGCTGCGTTTCGTATTCACGCAGGGTGGGTGGGTGACTGAGGTGGGCAATGCGATGGTTCGCGGAAAACAGTTCCTTGCTCAGGCCGCCCATTTGCCGCACCAGTCTTTCATTATTTTTTTCGATCAGTGTTTTCGCAACGTCCAGGATGGGCTGGGTTGAACGGTAGTTGCTGGTAAGCACCACCGTCATCAGGTACTGCTGGTAGCGGTTGGCAAAATGAACCATGTTCTCCACGTTAGCGCCCTGGAAGCGGTAGATGCTCTGATCGTCATCGCCCACCACAAACACATTGGGCTTGTCCCAGTAATTGATCAGCAGTTCTACCAGCCGGTTCTGTGTTCCGCTGGTGTCCTGGTATTCATCGACGAGGATATAAAGAAACTGTTCCTGGTATCGCCTCAGTAATGATTCGTCCATGGTGAAAGCGCGGATCACCCAGTTGATCATATCGTCGAAATCATACCGGTTCCTTTTACGCATCAGTTCCTGGAAATTGCCGAATTCGCACACCGCGGCTTTCAGCTTTTCCATTTTTTCGGTTTCCGCCGCGATCTTATCGGTCCGTAGTTCACCCTTTTTAAATTCTTTAGTGGCGCGTTTGGCAACGTATTCATCGCGCATCGGCAGGCTGCTGATGTATTCGGTAATCTTTTCGCAGATCCATTCAGTGGTCCAGCCTTCGCGTTTCATGGTGCTGAACAGCGATTGGAGGTTGCCAATCTCGAAATATACATCCCCGCGATAGCGCTTTAAAGGATGGTTTTTTGGAAAAGCATCAATCAGTTGCTTGAGTATCTCGATCTTTTCCAGTTCCGATACCGGGTCAAGCGAAGTCTTTTCAAAAAGCGACAGGTTTTCCTGGATCACTTCGTTGCAGAAGGCATGGAAGGTGTGGATCCTCACCTTGTAAGCGTCGGCGCCAATAATGCCCTGCAATCGTTTGCGCATGGCTACCACGCCCGCGTCAGTATAGGTGAGACAGAGTATGTTTTCCGGAACTGCATCGGTGTCCAGCAGTATCCTGCCGATCCTCGCGCTGAGTATCTGTGTCTTGCCGGTGCCGGGGCCTGCGATCACCATAACCGGGCCTTCAATGGTATCTACCGCGCGTTTCTGCTGCTCGTTCAGTGCGTTGTATATCTTTTCAAAATTGTCGTGCAGGTTCATTGAATCAAAAATAACAAACAACAGGCGAGTAGCACAATGAAATCCGCTATACGCGCGGATTTCAGCGAACGCATGTGAAGACGTGCCGGCTGTTGCTGCCGGTTTGTTTTAATAAGCTAGGGCTTATACATTATTTTTTACAGAGAGATTAACCCGGGATCCTCGAAATATATTTTTCGATATCCCTGATCTGCTCAACTACCTGCTTTGTGGTAGGTTTACAGGCTTTGGCTTTGCGGAAGAAATCTTTCGCCGCCCGGAACTCGCGTTTGTTCATGAAGATCTGGCACATGCTCAGGTAAGCTACTGCTTCGCTTTCTTTATCCGGGATGCCGGCACGGATGGCCGCACGGATATATCCTTCACCTTCTTTCATGTTGCCTTTCTGCAGGGCCATCATCCCCAGTTGCAGTTTGTTGGCGCCTTCCGCTTCCGGCATGGGAGAGCCGAGCGCGGAACTTTTCTTCAGGTGTTTCTCCGCCGTATCGAAATCCTGTTCCATCATGGCGAGGTTGCCTTTCACGGTGTAATAGGTGGAACGGATGGGCTTGATCAGGAGGTTCGGAAACCAGATCGTGTTCATGATGCGCTTCACCTCGTCTATATCACCCCTTTCCATCGGTTCCTGTATCAGCCGCATGGGGCCGATCAAAAAATGACTGAGTATCCCGATGAGTGCCAGGAAATACAACACGAATGCCGGCCAGAAGCCGCTGGTAATATTCACTACTACAGCCAGTACCAGTGACAGAAGGCTGAGCCAGAGACGATATTTGATGATCAGGTTGTAGAACTTCATATCCGGTTATTACAAGGCGGCAAAAGTACTGATAAGCCGACAAACCATCACCATACAGCGCCGCATATTTGCCTTTTGCAACCTGCGTTATGTATCAGCAACTTGTTGTAAGCGATGGCGTTTCAGATCGATCAGGTTCTCAGAACAACCCGACTATTTTGCCTTCCGAATCGATATCCACTGTTTCCGCAGCAGGTACCGCGGGTAAACCGGGCATCCTCATGATGTCGCCCAGGATCGGGATGATGAAACCCGCACCGGAGGCGAATTCGAACTCCCGAACTGTAACATTGAAGTCTACCGGCCTTCCGAGTTTCTTTTCGTCGTCGCTTAGGCTCTTGGGTGTTTTGGCCATACAGATCGGCATGTGTTCAAAGCCCAGCTCCTTGATCTGCTTGATCTGTGTTTTCGCCTTCACCGAATAATCCACCGACTTCGCGCCATACATCTCGGTGGCGATGCAGTGAATTTTTTCTTCGATAGAAATGTTCCAGTTATAAAGCGGTTCAAAATTGCTTTGCCTGTTCATGATGATGTTCACCACTTCGGTAGCCAGTGCCGCTGAGCCTTCACCGCCATCGGCAAAAGCGGTGGACACGATGGCCTTCACCCCATAAGCGGCGCACATATCTTTCACCGCAAGCACTTCCGCTTCGTCGTCGCCGGGGAAAGAATTGATGGCCACTACCGGGTGCACGTTGAACTTCTGCAGGTTTTCAATATGTTTCTCCAGGTTGCCGAGGCCTTTTTGTACTGCAGCAAGGTCGGGCATGTTCAGCATGTTCTTTTTCACCCCGCCATGGTGCCTTAAAGCGCGGATAGTAGCCACCAGCACTACTGCTTCCGGTTTCAGTCCACCGCTCACACATTTGATGTTGAAGAATTTCTCCGCACCAAGATCGGCGGCGAAACCGGCTTCGGTAACCACGTAATCGGAAAGTGAAAGCGCCATTTTGGTGGCAATGATCGAATTGGTGCCTTGTGCAATACTGGCAAAAGGACCACCGTGCAGGATCACCGGGGTACCTTCGAGGGTCTGCACCAGGTTCGGTTTGATAGCGTCTTTCAGCAGTACAGCCATAGCTCCAACCGCTTTGATATCCCTTGCGAAAACCGGTTCTCCGTCGTAAGTGGTGCCGATGAATATATTGCCGAGTTTCAGTTTAAGGTCTTCAAAATCTTTCGAGAGGCAAAGGATCGCCATGATCTCTGATGCCGGCGTGATATTGAAACCGTCTTCACGCGGCACACCGTTTTGTTTGCCGCCGATGCCCACCACGATATGACGCAGCGCGCGGTCGTTCATATCCATCACCCTTTTCCAGACGATGCTTCTCGGATCGAGCTTCAGGTTGGAGTTCTTGTTCTGCAGCTGGTTATCTATCATCGCAGCAAGCAGGTTATTTGCTTTTTCTACGGCAGAAAAATCGCCGGTGAAATGCAGGTTGATGTCCTCCATTGGGATGACCTGGGCGTATCCACCACCGGCTGCCCCGCCTTTGATGCCGAATACCGGCCCCAGCGAAGGCTCGCGCAACACCGCCATTGCTTTTTTGCCGATCTTATTCAGTCCGTCTGCAAGGCCAATGCTCATCGTGGTCTTTCCTTCGCCGGCAGGTGTAGGCGTGATGGCGGTAACGAGAACCAGGTGGTTTAACTTCAGTTTCTTTTCATTGATCAGTGAATGCGGAAGCTTGGCTTTGTATTTACCGTAATATTCCAGTTGGTCTTCTGTAATTCCGAGCTTCGCAGCTATTTCTTTAATGTGTGTGATTTTTGCTGACTGCGCGATCTCGATGTCTGTGGGAAATGTGATCATAACCGATTTTTTTGCAGCCGCAAACTATACCGGGTAAGCCGGGTATACCATGATGAATGTCATGGCAAAAGATGATCCGGCACGGCTCCGGGCGGCTGCAGGTGCCGGATGAGGATTCTTAAAAACGCTATATTTTTACATCCCCGGTGAACAGGCAGGTAACCTCCGGGAACCTCAGCAGCATCAGCGGAAGGATTCAGGATGGGGTCAAAAGGCCGGCTGTATCAGTTCCGGAAAAAATGTTGAGCTTTTGTGAGCCATTGTTCCGTTGCCAGCGAATCCGGCGGCAGAATTCGCTGAGGGCAGACAAAACCGTTTCACCGGGAAAAAACAATGTTTATGAGGAAACAGCAATTCAGTGCTACTATCCATGCGCCGAAGGAGAAGGTATGGCAGGTGCTTTGGTCAGAAGAAACCTATCCGGCCTGGACGGCCGCATTTGCAGAAGGATCCAGGGCGGAAACAGACGGCTGGAAGCAGGGAACGACCGTTCGCTTCCTGGATGGTCGCGGATCGGGGATGATCTCACGCGTTGCTGAAAATCGCCCGAACGAATTCATGAGTTTCGAACACCTGGGCGTGATCCATAATGGTGTGGAGGATACTGAAAGCGAAGAGGTGAAGAAATGGAAGGGATCGAAGGAGAATTATTACCTGGAAGAGAGGGACGGCAACACCGAGCTGAAGGTGGAAATGGATATCTCCGAAGAATGGAAAGACTATTTCCTGAAGACCTGGCCGCGGGCACTCGAGAACATCCGGAAATTGTCGGAAAAATGAATAAAACGAGAAAAGGCCGCAGTTGCGGCCTTTTTCGATATTGCTACTAACGTTTCACCAGCCATCGGGTGGCAACCAGCCGGCCGTCTGCGGTGGTGGCTTTGACGAGATAACTGCCTGAACTGAGCCCGGTGAGGTCGAGGTTCAGGGTGGATATTCCCTTCTGCACCTCGCGCTTGTCGGTTATTACCAGTTGCCCGGCTGAATTATATACATCAATCTTCATTGCCGTGGATTGCGGTATTTCCATTCGCAGGAAAGCCATACCGGTTACGGGATTCGGATAAATTAACACGTCCTCGTGGTTTCCCTCAGCCGAGGCCACGGGTGCTTTCCCGGCAAGTGTAGAGGTCGGACATCCCAGTGCAAAAGAACCAATCGGTGCATTGCTGATCGTAACCGTGAATGTTCCTCCCACACCGGGGATAGCGTTGTACACTGCAGTGTATTTCCGGGTGTTCTTCTGGGCCGCCGAACTGTAACTGGCTGCATTCACGTGGTAGATCATAAAAGCGGTGCGTGCTTTGCCGGTAGCCTGTTCCAGTGCCGCCAGTTGGGCCTCGCTGTAATAGAAGCGTAGCGTGGTAGAAACTTTATATACAGACGAAGGTTCTATCCGGAATACCTTATCCGATACCTTCTGCAGTCCATCGTTTCCGTAGTAAAGATTGAAGGCGCTGTTGCCGGTTCTTTCAACGTACATATTAGTGCAACCGAAGTTCTTCGTCGAATTATTAGCCAGGCTGCCCAGCACTTCGCCATCGGCTTCCGAATAGAACTGTACTTCCTGACCGGCGAATACCGTTGCCCAGCCGTATTGGTTCACATCGTCCTCAATTGTTTTACTGAGTGCCGCAAGATCCAGGTTGTCGATAGACACACTTTCCGGTCCGCCGGCATTGGTATCGTTGAACCATTTGAAGCCGATATAGAACTTCCGGTTTCCCAGGAACGCCGGCAGTTTCGCCTCGAAGGTGCCGGTAGTTGGCGTTGCCGCGCAGAATGGCCCGAACCCATCCTGGTTCAGGTTCAGTTCGGTGAAGTTCACGCCGTCGAAGGAGTATACGATCGCCATATAATCGAATACACCAAAATTTTCGGGGTTCAACCCGTTCACATCAACTTCGCCCTGTACCCGGTAATCGAATTTGATAGAAAGCCCATTCAATCCTGTGGCATCTATAAGCTTGCTGTATGCGATGGTTGAAGTGGGACTGGTATTATCGTAGGTTCCGGAAGGCAGTTGCACTCCGCCCACCGATGCCGTGATCTTCAGCTGTCCGTCCCAGACACCCCAGTTATTATTCCCCGCGGTCTGGTTGGAGATCGCCCATCCAGTTGGCAGGTTATAACCGTTGGCAATGCCGTTGAAATTTTCGGTTAACAGAGAGATTGTACCATTGCCGATGATGGGCGTGATATCGTCTTCTTTTATGCTGATCGAAAAGTTGGTGTTAACGGGCGAACTTCCGGTGTTGGAGATGCTGGCGCTGAGCTGGATCGTTTCATCCTGCTCAATCACCGCATCGTTGAGGATGATCACGGGCACTTCAACAACCAGGTTCGAGCTGCCGCTGTTGGAAAAGCTGGTTACCGGCAACTGGTAGTCAGATACTGCGGTTGCCGTACCGGAGGCAGTGACCGTAGCCGTTGAGTTGGGCGGAAGCAACAGGCGTATTTTAATTTCATAGCCAGCGTCGCAGCCACTGATGCCATTGTCTTCGTGTACGCTGGTGCCGGGTTGGAATACAAACCCATATGTTGAAACACATCCTGCGGGATTATAAGCAGTTCCTACACCCACAGCGTACCAGGCATTGGTTACGGACTGCACTACCGGAGAGCAGGCATCGCCACTGATCACGGTTGCGGCTGCAATGGATGCCTCACGAGCTTCTGCATAAGTAGCGGTAGAGCTTAGCATCAGCTCCATCAGGTAAGTTATTTTTTCAGAGATTTCGAATCCGACGCCGGTCACCTGATATGAATTCCCAAGGTCATTCAAACCATCGTCAGAATCCGCTCGTGCATACATCGCGTCCGGACCGGATCCACTGTGAGAACCCACCGTCAGCAGGTAAAACCATTTATTCAGAACGCCGCTGTTGGTATGCACACCGCAGTAATCGTTCGTCAGGCTCGGGGAACAATTAGGGGTCCTCCAATACTGTCCGCCATAAGTATCCGGATCGCCTATTGCTTTTGGATTATCCATCCGCCGCAGCGGGTTGTCCGGAGAGGCGCTTATCTGTTCCCCGATATAAAAAGGACGGTAAACAGAAGCCAGTGTATTGTCTACAGCAGTGATCGCGAACCTTTCCACGCAGGCGGCCCAGATATCGCTGAGGGCCTCATTCATCGCCCCCGATTCTTTTTCATATACCAGGTCTGATGTGTAGCTGCAGACTCCGTGTCCGATCTCGTGGCCGCATACGTCCAGTGAGGTGAGCGCCCTGAAACCGGAAGTTGTTCCGGAGCCGTCGCCATAAGTCATCACGCTTCCGTTCCAGAAAGCATTGTCGTAGGCAGGACCGTAGTGAATGAAACTTTTTATTTTACCGTCGCGGTCGTCGAAGCTCTTTCTTCCCTGCTTTGTTGTCCAGTAGTCGTAAACCATCGATGCGCCCCAGTGCGCATCCCAGGCGATGTCGTCGTTTTCTGCTTCAAGCGCGCCACCTTCGCCGGATCCGTCCTGCAGCGGGTCGGAGCGTTTGTGTTCGGCCAGGCTCCAGTTATTGTCGGTGTCCGTAAAAGATTTGCCCTGAATATAGAGCGAGGGAAGCGATAAGGGTAATCCGCCTACCCCGTTGAGGTCGTAGGTTTCGATTCCCTTACCTCTTGTATCATCGATCAGCACCCAGGTGGCGCTTCCCGGAACATATACCTCGGTTGTCGGATGGCTGGACACCAGCAGGGAGCCGTTGTGCGGATCGGTGCCGCTTACCTGTTTGGTTCGGATAACGCGGTTGCCTGCGTAACGCGTCTTCACTGTTGTATTTACCGAAGAGGGAGTACCGGCGTGTTTGATGATCGGGTCATATAAAAGTATCCGGCCATCCTGTGCGTCAACATATACCCAGGCGCGGCTCAGTGGCTGGCTGGCATAAATATCGAATTTGTAAGCCAGCCGCATTTCGGCAACGCCGGTTTTGGTGAAGTCTTTAACGATTACCAGCTCGCCTTTGGTCGAAGCCTCAGCCAGCTCCTTTTTCAGCTCTTCTCTCACAGCGGGGTTGGAGGTTGCGTTGATCTTCTGCTGCAGTTCCTGTTCCGCATACACGACTGCATTCACCCTTGCTTTGGCAAAGGCCAGCGCGGCTTCTCTGGTCAGGACCGGGCGGGTATCCAGGCCGGCAGGCACGTTATACCAGGCGCCGCTGTAGACCAGCACAGCATTATTGCGGATCACCGCTTTGTACCTTGCGCGGTCCACTTTGATCCCGCGGAAGTATTGCTGGTATTCCAGCACCTCCGCCAGCGGAGTAAAGGTTTGTTTTTCCCGCGCCAGCAGGTCAATCCCTTCCCTGGCGCCAAGGTAGGCCGACAACCTGGCCTGCGCATCCATCGATTGTGAGCTGGCCGGTTTCAGCTGTATCAGCGAAGGAGATTGCGTCTGGGGAGATACAGTCACCCTGCTGACCAGCGGGTCTGACTGTATTTTGCGTTTCATTTCCTCGAGCTGCTGTGGTGTTTTCTGCGCAGCGGCGATAATCGTAAAGAAAGCGAATGGGATAAGCATGAGCCTGCTCATCGGCTTGCGGAATTTCATAGCGCGTGTTTTTATAGGTGAGCGATAACCGTCCGGCAGCAAACACATAGGTGCAGGTTACGGCTATTCGAAAAATCCGGCTTTTGTTTTTGAGCAAATGAATTGCCCGGCAGGCTGTTATGCAAAATTCAAGCCACTCTCTTAAGGAAATGTTAAGGGACGCGCGCCGAATGCCCCGGCAGGGAACGGAGTGGATGCTTCAATCTGTTCAATTGGATCGAATGCTTTGTTTCCTTTATTTTGCAGCCCCGAACGGCCCCGTAGTTCAATGGATAGAATAGAAGTTTCCTAAACTTTAGATCCAAGTTCCCTGCCCGACTGAAGTCGTTCAGGCGGGGATTCTTGGCGGGGCTACAAAGTCCTCCGTAGCTGTGTCTCGGTGGACTTTTAATTTTGTGGAATCTTGCGTGGTACGTTGAAAAAGATCTTGCTTATGTATTATGCATATGTCCTGAAGAGCTTACAACATGATTACTACTATAAAGGCCATTGTATCGACCTGGAGAAAAGGCTGCAACAGCATAATGCAGGTATGACCGTTTCCATTAGGCCTTACATTCCCTTTGAAATTGTGTATTCTGAGTCGTTCAACACTGAAGCCGAGGCTATTGAACGGGAAAAATATTTTAAAACGGCTGCTGGCCGAAGATTTCTATCAAAGAAGATGGGCCGATAGTATATCATTTGCCCTGCTGGTCCGTAGTTCAATGCCCGCCCGGCTGACGCCAGTCGGACGGGGATAGAATAGAAGTTTCCTAAACTTTAGATCCAAGTTCGATTCTTGGCGGGGCTACAAATTTTAATAAGCGAATCAGCAAAAGTCAAGTACTTAGTGATTCGCTTATTTCTTTTTAAAACTGCAGAACAGGAAGTTCTGAATAGTGTTGAATGGTGTAGTGTGATCTTCCTGAATACATTTTATTCTTTCAAACGATACTTCGAACCGTGCAGACATTGATGCTTCGGAATATTGTTTTATTTCCAAACCGCTGCACTTCTTCGGCCGGTTTTCAGAGAATGTACCGAGGATCAGATATCCATTTGGGTCTATCGATTCTTCTGCTATTGATAAATATTTATAAATCTTTTCCTCTGTAGTCAGAAAGTGAAATGCTGCACGATCGTGCCAGAAATCAAATTTTACCGGGGGATTGAATTCGGTAACATCACTTAC
>DASVBM010000327.1:0-4811 GCA_036375835.1 Chitinophagaceae bacterium
AAAGCTCGAAAAACGCGGGATGAAAAGGGGATGGGCCTGTGCGGTCGTGTTTGGCATCATCGTATTATTTGTTACGGGCCTCGCGATCCTGGTGGTTCCCATGGTGAGCGAACAGCTCCGGGCGCTGATTCAATCGCTGCCCGCTCATATCGACAGTCTTTCCCGGCAAGCCACAGAGTGGTTCAGCAGTATGCCCGGCATTGGAGCAGACATCAAAAAAACAGGTGTGGACCTCACCCAGTCACTTCCTTCTGCGCCCCAGGCGCTGATGAAGATCGGCAACTATTCTTTATCGGCAGCCACCGCCATATTCGTCTTTATCATCTTCGCGAGCATGGTGGTGTATACCGTGGTGAACCCAAAGCCGCTGCTGGAACTTTATTTTTCATTGTTCAAAAAAGAACAAAGGCAAACCGCACTCGAAGCGTTCCAGCATACTTCGGTGATGCTGGTGGGCTGGTTCAAAGCAAATCTTATTGGCGGCGGAATAGAAGCGGTATGCAACACCGTTTTCCTTTCCATCATGAAAGTGCCCGGCGCCTGGGTCTGGGGTGTGCTCACCTTATTTGCTGAGCTGGTACCGAAGATCGGTTTCTACATGATGGCCATTCCGCCCACGCTGGTGGCATTATCGGTCAGCCCGATGACCGGCTTGTGGGTAGCCATTTATTTCCTGGCGTTAAACGAAGTGATGGGTGACTTCGTAATGCCCAGGCTCCGCGCGTCCAGCATGACGCTGCACCCGGTATCTACTTTATTCATGGTGCTGGCCATGGCCAGCGCATTTGGATTTATCGGCGCTTTACTCGCTACGCCTGTGGCGGCAATCATCAAAGCGTTTTATTATGCTTTTTACAAACCGGATGTGAAAGATGTGCAGAAATATGTGGATGCAGGGTTGAATAGTTGATAAGTGGTACCAATAGCTGGTCCCGACGGGGTCTCATGCTTTCTCCGCAGCGTCTCTTCCACGTATGTATACCCGACCGGTAACCTTGCAAGGACTCTGCGGCTCTAGTCCCCACGGGGTCTCTCACTCCAACATCTTGTTCGCGATCCGTTGGCTTCACAGAGGACCCCGTGGTGCATGCGCAGTTCTCCGCAGAGTCTCTTCCACGTATGCATAACCCGACCGGTAACCTTGCAAGGACTCTGCGGCTCCCGATTCGCCACTATTACAGAGGAGCCCGTGGTGCATGCGCACGCTCCTGATCAGCCACTGTAACGAGCAGCCATCCGTCAGACCTCACCCCCCACCCCCTCTCTTTGAAGAGAGGGGCGCTACATCCGTGTGCTGATATCATTTACAGAATGTTAATGGATCATCAGGCTACCAGGCCGGTTTCCCCATCAGCGCAGCTGATCATCATAACCGCTTCCAATTCCAACCGCTTATATTCTCTCATGCATCTGCCACCTTCAACAAATCATAAGTTATCATAACAATCATGAAAATCCGCGTTCTCCTTCAGCGCTGCTGATCCCTCAATTACCCGCTAATTATAATCCAGCAAACGCTTCACAGCCTCACTGAACCGGCTCCCATACAAAGCCCCGATCCGCTCCAGGCAGATATCGAAAATGTATCGTTTGTCAGTGGTGTCGTAGTGGACCATCTGCAGTCCGCGAATTACCGGTTTCTGATTATCGCCCGCTCTGTCAGCACCGATAACGTGCAGCTCATCCAGCGATTTCATCTCTTCCTGTTTCCCCGTGGGTAAAAGCACCAAACCAAACCGGGAAGTGACAGCAGCCTTCCCGCCGGTATATGTTTTTAAAGACGCCGGGATGGTGCGATGATAACTGTCCAGTATGCCCGCGAGTATAAATTCATCGATACCGTCCTGCATCAGTACTCCCGTGTGCTTGTCGTTCCGGAAAAGCACTTTCCGCAGGAACGCTTTTTTGTCTGCAGGCGAAATGGCAACAGTTTCGTGCAGCAGCTTCAGGGTATCATAGCGGTAATGGATCTGCGCCATCACTTTTCGCATTGACGCCTCCCCGAACATATCCCTGATCAGCGCAAGGCTTCCCTCTGCTGCGTTTGAAACGCCCGCGGTGCTGTAGAGCCTTCCGTCTTTGGTGAAGCTCCGGTGCTGCTGCCATTGTGGCGATGGAAACAGCCGCCTGTTGCCTGCCAGTTCCGAGGCGTGGGTAGTCATCTGCTTACCGTCATATAAGCCGGTGGCCGCGGCGGTGAAAGAGCCGGCGCAGACAGAAAGTATACGAACCGGGTCTGCATACCGGCGCCGGATCCATTCAATTACTTCCGGGTCCTGTTCGTCGTCTTTCGTTCCCGAAAAGTTTGGAATCACGATCGCGGATGCGGGCAGGCCGAGTGAATCCACCTGCGCATAGGTATAATGCGGAAGTACAAAGAACCCTTTCATCACCGGCACCGGCGTGTTGGATTTTGCCACTATATAGACATTTGCCTCGCCGGTAAGACTAAACAGGTAAAAAGGCGCTATCAGGTCGAATATCTCGGTGCCTTTATTGTCTGCAAGGATGAATACATTTTGCTTTGCGGCTGAATAGCTCCGCTGTGAGTAACCGGTAAGGGTTGTCCCTTTGTACTCCGGTATCCGTTTGAATTCTTTAAGGGGTGCACAGCTCACCATCAACAGTGCAACGATAATAACGCTTCTCATGATCTGGTTTTTTTCTGCAACAAAATTCAGTCACCCCCCTTCCTTCCATGTTATACTTTCCCCTGCATCTGTTATAAACTGCAGCCCGCTTCCGCTACATCCTTAACTTGCAGCATCTCTCAGCTTTAAACCACTTCAAATGGCTGATCATTCTACCCTCATCGACCTGAGCCATACCATAGAAAACGGCCTCGTCACCTACAAAGGACTACCCGCTCCCGTTATCTGCGATTACCTCAGCCGCGAAGCGTCGCGGAAGTTTTATGAACCCGGAACGGAATTCCAGATCGGGAAGATTGAGATGGTGGCGAATACCGGCACGTATATCGACTGCCCGTTTCACCGCTACGAAAACGGTAAAGACCTCTCCCAGTTGCCACTCGAATCTTTTGCCGACCTCGATGCTGTTGTTCTGCGGCTGCCCTGGAGGGAAACGCCTGCGATCACCGCCGACCACCTCCGCGCACATCAGATCAAACACCAGGCGGTGCTGGTGCACACCGGCTGGTCTGAATTCTGGAACACGGAGCGGTATTACTCCAATCATCCTTTTCTTACAAAGGACGCAGCGGAATACCTCCTGAGCCTCGATGTGAAACTGGTTGGCATCGATTCCCACAACATCGACGACACCGCGCAGAACAGCAGACCGGTGCACACCATCCTGCTCGGTGCGGGCATACTGATCGTTGAACATCTTTGCAATCTTGAATCGCTGCCGGCAGGGGAACTGGAGTTCACCGCGCTGCCGCCTAAGTTTAAAGGAGTGGGTACCTTCCCCGTGCGGGCCATGGCAAGAATAAAATAAAAAGCCAGGCGAATGCCCGGCTTTTTCTGAAAGTCCCGGACCCGGTTTTTTCCGGATTATACCACGAACGCTGCGCGCTTCATTCTTGTCTTAAACTTTTTGCCTGATGGAAACCATCGCCAGGATGGTGGCCGCGGCGCTTACGAAAGCCGCAGACAGGAAGCCTGTGCTGAATCCATTTGTCAAAGCCTGTACCTGGTCCGCATTCACGGCAATGCTGTTCTTCGTGCTGATCGAAACCAGCACAACGATCACCGCAAGTCCGAGCGCTGATCCAACCTGGTAACTCGTGTTCACGATACCCGAAGCGAGACCCGTCTCCTCCGGCTTCGCGCCCGACATAGAAGCGATCGTTCCGGGTATATAAGCCAGCGACATCCCGATGGCGCCGAGTATCGAGGGCAGCAGAACCGTGCCCATAAAAGATCCATCCGCAGTGGCGGTGCTGAATAACAGCAGCGAAGCGGTAAGGAAAGCCAGCCCCAGTACGAGGTTCTTCTTGAAACCGAAGCGCTGTACCAGCTTCCCGGTAAACCCTACCATGATCAGCATGATGGCCAGTGTCATCGGGAGTAATGCAAGCCCGCTCCTGAATGCTGAATAATGGAGTACCTGTTGCAGGTACAGGTTAAGGAAGAACCACAAAGGGATCCATGCCGCGGCCATCAGCGCCATCACGATATTTCCTGTTGCAAGGTTTGGCGCACGGAAGATGGAGAATGGCAGCAGGGGCTCTTTCGATATTTTCTGCGAGATCGCGAACGTCGCCAGCAGTAACACTGAAACCAGTAACTGGCTGATCGTTGCAGCCGAGGTCCAGCCCTGCTGCTCTGCTGATACCACTGCATAAACCAGCAGCACCAGTGCGCCGGTGATCAGTGTTGCGCCGCGCAGATCCACCCGGCCTGTAGCGGTACGCCCTTTCAGCAGGTAAGCCCTGCAGAGCGAGAGGACCACCAGCCCGATCGGGATATTGATGAGGAATACCCATCTCCAGGAGAGCCATTCGGTGATCACCCCACCGAGAAATACACCTGCGGAGCCGCCTGCTGCTGCAGAAGCGCCCCAGAATCCCAGTGCCTTTCCAAGCTCTTTAGGATCGGTGAACATTGACATCACCAGCGTGAGTGCGGCCGGCGCGATCAATGCCGAGGCTGCGCCCTGCAATCCACGGCCCAGGTTCAGCATTCCTGCCGAAGACGCGAGGCCGGCTAACAAGGACGAACCGGTAAGAATGAAAAAACCTGCCATGAATATCCTGCGCGCGCCATAGATGTCCGACAGTTTACCACCCAGTAGCAATAATCCGCCGAAGGCTATCACATAGGCGTTGAATATCCATTGCAGTCCTG
>DASVBM010000366.1:0-6432 GCA_036375835.1 Chitinophagaceae bacterium
CCGATCTGCGCCATACTCATACCTACCTGCACCGATTGCTTCAGCGGCTGGCCGGATAACACGGCACCAAGGGTGGTGCTGAATAATTTTCCAAACAAAGTGAGCAGTGTAACCAGTATGATGGGTAACGCGTATTCCACCATCGCCTGCGGATCGATCAGCATACCGACGGACACGAAAAAAACGGCGCCGAACAGGTCCTTAACGGGTTTCACCACGTGTTCAACTTTTTCCGCAGAAGTTGTTTCGGCGATAATTGAACCCATTACGAAGGCCCCGAGCTCTGCAGAGAAACCAACCTGTGTGGCAAGTACCACCATGCCGAGGCAAAGACCCAGGGACAGGATCAGCAGCGTCTCTTCGTCCATCAGTTTTTTCGCCTTACGGAGAAAAGTGGGGAGGAGAAAAATTCCACCTATAAACCAGATCGCCAGGAAGAAAAGCAGCTTTAACACGATCATCAGCATTTCCATCCCCTCAAATTCCCTGGTGACGGCGAGCGTTGAAAGCAATACCATTAACAGGATCACGACGATGTCTTCCACAATCAGCACACCGAATACGATCCTCGCGTAGGGTTTTATTTTCACCCCCAGCTCGTCAAAAGCGCGGAGGATGATGGTAGTGGAAGAACTGGCCAGCATGCCACCGAGGAAAAGACTGTCCATGGTTTTCCATCCCATCAACCTGCCAAGCAGGAATCCCGTGACGGTGATGAAGAGTATTTCCACAAAAGCAGTGATCGAGGCGGCGCCCCCTACGCGCACCAGTTTGCGGAAGCTGAACTCGAGCCCAAGGCTGAACAGCAGGATGATGACGCCGATCTCCGCGAAGGTTTCAATATTCCCGCGATCGGCAACGGTAGGAGTAAGATGAAAATAAGGTCCGACCAGGAAACCGGCAATGATATAACCCAGTACCAGAGGTTGCCTGATCTTCCTGAATAACAGGGTGATCAACGCTCCTGCTATCAGTATCAGGGCAAGGTCTTCAATCAGTTTCGGCAAGTGTCCCATCCATCGTTTTTTCAGTGATCAATCCATTTCAGTCAGCGCAGGTAAAGCGCTGAAGATACCCAGTCTGCATTGCCGCGAAAATAATTAATCTTCACTGAAGCGGTCTTAGCGCCAAAACAGCACCGCGCAGGATGAAAGCTGCATGAATAAGATTGTAACTTTATATTTCAATGCTCCGGATGGCAAAATACCTGCTACGTTTCCTGATATTATTACTGATCCCGGCGGCCGCCTGCCGTAGTCCGAAGATCCTTGCTCCCGCGGACAACCTGACAATAGTTCCCCGTGCCGGCTGGAACGCAGCGGAAGCGAGGCCCTACAAACAACAGGTGCCGGTCCGCATCACGATTCATCATGAGGGCACGAAGCTGGAACTAACGGACGACGCGGCAAGAAAGATCAGGAACATCCAGACCTGGGGAATGGGGCCTGACCGGAAATGGGCGGACATTCCTTATCATTTCCTGATCTCACCCGGCGGAACAGTATACGAGGGAAGAGACGTGTACACTGTTGGTGAGACGAATACGGAATACGATCCCAGCGGCCACCTGCTGATCTGCTGTCTTGGCAACCTGGAAGAGCAGCCCGTTACCAGCGAGCAGTTGACTGCACTGGTGAAAACAGTGGCCTGGGCCGCGAAACGATACCAAATTCCCGTGGATAGTATCGCCGCACATAAAGATTATTCCAGGATAACCACCTGCCCCGGAAAAAACCTTTACGTGTACCTGCGGAACGGGTATATAAAAGAAGAAGTGCGGAAGAGAATAAAGGGTAATTAAATCTTCTGATGCCGGCGGGCCGGATTTACCATTCAAAAAAGATATCAGTTTTGCGCAGGTCCAGCAGCGCATCCGATGCATTGATCCGCTTTACCCGCAGGAATCTCCTGTGTTCAACCGCATCGTAATCTGAGGCAGAAGGATCGAGGCTTGCAAGCTGCACTTTACCCGAAGCATGTATAAAGCTTTGGTTGCCGACCCATAATCCCACATGAACAACCTGCTCAGGTTTGCCGGGCTGCGCACGCGAACCAAAGAATAACAGGTCGCCGGGTTGCAGCGCCGACCATCCGCCGGCGGTATCGATCTCCGTACCCAGCAGCACCTGTTGCGATGCATCTCTTGGCAGCAACAATCCGTTCATCAGGAAGACGGTTCTGGTAAACCCGCTGCAATCCACTCCCCTTACCGAGGTACCGCCCCACAGGTAAGGCAGGCCCATCAATTGTTTTGCCGAGCTGACAAGGTTAGCAGCAAGGGGTGAACGACTTTGACGCCATTCGGTGTAAGGCATAAAATCGCTGTTTGTTGCAAAACCGGTTCTGCCATCCGGAAGGCGGAGTTGCACGAATCGCGGCGTTAAAGCGAAGTATTCAACCAGGTTACCGAAAGCCAGGTCGGTTAGCACTTCATGGTTTATGGTATCGCCAAAAACCAAACCATGCATCCCCGTAAATATCAGTTTGGGTTTGTTTGCCCAGTCGGTGGCACGGGCTGCTTCCATTGCTTCCACTGCGCCTGCGTCTATCCAGGCAATGTAGCGGTCGGGTGTCTGAACCAGATACCAGCCACGCTGCCGTTTCAACAAATGCAAAGGCGTTCCCATTGTTGCCTGCGAGGCCAGCTCAGCTTTGTGCGAGGGCTGTGTACGCAGGTTGGCCACTGAAATAGTGACTACGCCGTGCCGGCGGCCGCCAGCGGTTGAGGCAGGAAGAACCGAAATACTATCTATGTAACGGATACCGGCAGCATTGAGCCGCTGCAGTAAAGCGTCCTTTGCCGCAGCCGAGCTGGTTTCACCTTTTAGTATACCATGGTCTGCAATAATTTCGAATAACAGGGTCCGCTTGTCCGGCGCCACCCTTGCCTGTACTGAGTCGATCACCCGCTGTATCGATACGTCCATAGTGCGGCGGCTAGCCGCACAGGCCAGCAACTGGAAACATATGATCGCTACTATGGATATCCGCATGACTGAAACTTCTATGGAGTCGAAGATCCCCTGTCGACAGGTGACAAATCGAACATGTCCGGCTGTCTTTCTTCGCGCTTCCTGATACCGAAATTATAGCGGATATTAATACCAAACCTGCGTGTATCGGCAAACCGGTGGCCGGTGGCATTGATACTGCCCTGCCTGATGCTGAATTCATTGTGGTTGGTTTCGAAAATATCGTTCACGCTTAGCGTTACTACCAGTTTCTGCCGGAGGAACTGCCTGTTGATGGTGGCATTCAATGCGCCAAAGGGGCCGAGTTCATAAAATTGCTGCAGTCCTTTCAGTCGCATAAATCCGTTCACGGTTAACTGTGAACGCCTGCCGAGTTTCAGCTGGTGATAGGTGAAGAAGGTCCATGTGCCGCGTTTCATCGAAAGCGGTCGTTGTTCGTAGAGGCCCTCATAGAAATTGTGGTTATACTGTCCACCGACCACGAAGAAATATTTCTTTCCGGGCGGGATGGCTCCGAGGCCACGGATATAAAATTCCTTATTGCGGCCCAGATTATCGTAAGTGCGGTAAGTAACCAGTTTGGCTGTGTCTGCTTCATAGACCACACTGGTGAAGATATCCTTGGTTTCGTTCACGCCGATCGCGATCAAAGGGCGCTCATCCACACTGATGTTTGCTTCGTAGTTCCGGGTGAACTGCGGCCTCAGTGCCGGATTACCCGATTCATACATGAACTGGTCGATGTAACGGGCAAAAGGATTCAGGTATTCATAAGAAGGGCGGCTAAGCGTACGACGGTAAACGAGGTAGGCGCGGAGCTCATACCCTGCAATAGTCATCACTTTTTTGCTGAGGTATATATAAGGGAAGAGATCGGCGCGGTTGACGCTGAAAGCGGTGTCTCCCGGGGCAAACTGGTGGCCGTTCATCACCGTCTGCTCGCCGCGCACGCCGAACTTCAGGATGAAATTCTTTCCAAGTGTCTTTGATCCCTGGATATACGCCGCGTTGATATTCTCCCTGTACCGGAACTGGTTCGAGCGGGCGGGATCCGGCGCAGGACCACCCGGAGTCTGCTGGGAATAATCCGCCACATTCCTGAAATCCATATACGACAGGCGGAACCCGGATTCAAAAACGAAGCGGTGCGCCATTTTCAGTTTGACGTCTGATTTCGCCACAGCATAATGCCGCGTGTTTTCACTGGTACCCCCGCCACCATAGTAATCCTGCGCGGCAACTGAATTGCTGTAAGAATACCAGAGATCGCTTTCCCATTCGGAACCTGTTGTGTCAAGCCTGAACTTCCCTTCCACCCCGTTACCGATGTAAAAGTTGTGTCCCGTATTGGTGATCAGGTTTTCAAATCCGGCGAAGGGCGTCTCCCCGCCTTTGCGAAAGCTGCTTATGTTCCCGGTGGAGTTGTTGAAGCGGTTATAAGTTACGTTCCCCGAAAAATCAAAATCGAATTTACTGGTGAGCGCGGTATTATAACCGTAACCGAGGTACCAGGCCGGAGACTGATACCGGGTAAACGCATCCTGCGAAAGAACGGTGTCGCCCCCAATGTTGCGGTCTGTGATTATACGCTCATAGCTGTTGCGCCTGCTGTAGTTCGCATTGATATAGGTGGTTTGCCGCCCGTTATTGTTGTTCAGGTTGAAACTGGCCATCTGGTTACCGTAGACCCCCTGCTGTGCAGCAGTCGTAACAGAACCGGTCATCCCCGGTTTCACTCCTTTTTTCAATACAATATTGATGATGCCACCGGTACCCGAGGCATCATATTTTGCAGAAGGCGACCTCAGTATTTCAATCCGCGCGATCGAATTGGGCGGAAGATTCTTCAGCATGGTTGCAATGTCGGCGGTGCTCATCTTCATCTCGCGCCCGTTGATATATATGGCAGAGGGAGTGGTGCTGCTGAGGTAAACGTTTCCGTCCTGGTCAACAAATATCCCCGGCGTTTTCTCCAGCACTTCAAAAGCGTTCGTGGAGGCGGCAACGAGCGGCTCAGGTTCGATAATCGTCATATCGGCATCCTGTCGCATCAGCGGGCGTGTGGAAGTAACGGTCACGTCTTCCATTGTTTTCACAAGGGGCTTTGTTTCCAGTTCATAACCCGCGTCGCTCTTCACCATGATGCGTTTTTCAATTGGCTGGAAGTTCAGGGCGTTGATACGTACGATATACATCCCGGTCTGCAGGCGCATGATGCAAACGCCCGCGCTGTCGGCCGAACGCCTGAACACCCGGGTGCTGTCGTCGTAGCGGATAGCGGTGATGGTTGCAAAACTCACGGGCGTCTTCGATGCATCGGTAACGCGAAACCGGATCTCAGCGGTCTGGCTGAATACATTCATGGCGAACAAATGGAAAAGCAGTACAAACAGGATCCGGCTGGTTGCGGTGGGCATGTGGTAAAAATACTGGCGAATGTCTTTTTGAAATGTTAAACGCGGTGGTATATAGAGCCTTCGGCAGGTGACCAGTGAGATCGCCGGAGCGTATAGATGATCTTCATGGATGCGGGGTTCAGAGTTTTTGAGCCAGCGGATAGTGCTACGAGCCGGTCAGGAGCGCGGTAAGATACTCCCGTTAATAAAATACCCGGTATCGGTTACCGGGTATCAAAAGATGGTCAGGCTTTTAGTCTTCGACTACGGTAGTGGTAGGACCGCTGCCCGTTAGCTGGAACCGGTACGACTTCCCGTTTGTTTCATCCAGCAGGTGAAACGCCACGGTGGAATCGTTCAGCCATTTCCAGGAAGACTTGTTGTAGAGCACATGGTCGATTATCGTGGCTTCATATCTACGCACTTCATTGTCCTGGATGCGGTACATGCGCGTATAATAAGCCGTGTCTTCACCAATTACGCGGAACACTTCAACGTCCCCCGCTTTACGTGCCGTAGTATCGTTCAGCGGGTTCTTCTGATCAGCCGTGTAGCTTAGAATAACATTCATTTTTTCGGAGGTCGTCACCGATGAACGGCAGGCGATCACCATAACGAGGAGGAGGATAAGAACGGGTCTCATATGGCGTGTTTTAGGTCGAAATACAAAATACAATGGTTGAACCTGAAAACTGTATGACGTTAGTCATCCGGGTACCCCTGAATGTAAGCCATTTCTGCGGCTCCGGCAAATACCAGAGATTAAACCAGATTAGAATTGCTGACAGAATGATTAATACCGACCGCTGAAAGTGATCGACCCGGGGAATATTCCGGAGGATGGAAACCCGGTTCAATCGGGGAAATCAGACAAAGGCAAAAAAAAAGCCGTCCCTGGAAAGAGTCGGCCGTTGCTAACCTATGAAAAACACCTATTTAAGTCTCGTTTAAAAACAGTTGCAGGGACAAATATAGTTGTTACACCACCGGTGTATTCATAACAAATTCGTCAAAAGATAAAACTGCAACGGCAAATGACTGTGTTTGTCGTTGTTCACATCAAC
>DASVBM010000449.1:0-4844 GCA_036375835.1 Chitinophagaceae bacterium
ATCGACACCACCGAGTTCCGTAAGCGGATGGTGACCGCGATTATAAAAAACAGCAAATACCGGCCTTCCGTTTTTGAAGGCCTTGTGAGTCCGCAGGTTCAGGCACAGCTGGAAGAAAACATGTACCGCTTTCCGGGCTTCGACCTTTCTGAACGACCGATACGCGCCTATCCTTTTAAAGCGGCCGCGCATATACTTGGTTATGTTGGAGAAGTTGATTCGGCCATCATCAAACAATCCAACTACTTCTACCAGATGGGCGACTATGCCGGCCGTGCGGGGCTGGAAAAAACATATGAGCCTATATTGATGGGACAGCGGGGTATCAAATACCTCATCAAAGACAACAAGAACCGCATACAGGGTTCATACGAGAACGGGATCTTCGATACTGCTGCCGTTGCAGGCAGGAACCTGTACAGCAGCATCGATATCGAGTTGCAGCAACTGGCAGAAAAATTATTACAGAACAAATTCGGCAGTGCCGTCGCTATCAATCCAAAGACCGGTGGCGTACTTGCCATGGCTTCTGCACCCGGCTATGATCCCAACCTGCTAACCGGTCCGGAAAGAAGAAAGAACTTCAGCCGGATGTTCCTGGACACCGCCAAGCCCCTGCTCAACCGCGCAATCAAAGGGCAATATCCGCCGGGTTCTACGTTTAAGCCATTGGGCGCGCTGGTTGCGCTGGACGAGGAACTGATCACACCGCAAAGCGGGTATCCCTGTGCCGGCGCCTATTTCAGCTGCGGCAGACCAGTGCGTTGTACCCACGCGGGCGGCGGACACGCGGCGAACCTGCGCCTGGCAATTGCCAATTCCTGCAACTCGTATTTTACGCATGTATTTCGGATAGCCATCGATAATCCGCAGTATGCGAATGCCCAGGCCGGTTATATCAGGTGGAAGGAATACATGAATGGATTCGGTATGGGCGTGCGGCTGAAGGTGGATCTTCCCAGTGAAGACCGCGGAAACATTCCCGATACCTCCAGGTACAACCGCGACTTTGGTGGATTTGCCAGGTGGAATAGCTGTAACATTCTCACCCTCGGTATCGGCCAGGACCGGATGCTCGCCACTCCCCTGCAGCTGGCGAATTCCATGTGCATTATCGCGAACAAAGGATACTATTACGTTCCGCATTTTATAGACAGCGTGCAGGATGAAACGATCCATGACACTACTTACCTGGCTAAATACCGGGAACGCCATAAACCGCTCAAAATTCCCGACACCGCTTATAACGCGGTACACCAGGGCATGCACGACGTAACCATCTATGGTACCGCCACCCGCGCCAAGTTTGACGAGGTGAACATCTGCGCCAAAACGGGTACGGCCGAAAACTATACGGTGATCAATGGCAAACCGGTAAAGCAGAAAAACCATTCCCTGTTCGTTGCCTTTGCACCGATGGAAGATCCCAAGATCGCCATTGCCGTTGTGGTTGAAAATTCAGGCTTCGGATCCACCTGGGCTGCGCCGATCGCCTCCCTGATGATGGAGAAATACCTCAACGATACCATTTCGGCTGCAAGGCAGGCAGAGGTAGAGCGTATCGCGAATGCGGATCTTATACCCGATGCAATAAAAAGATGGTACAAGCGCCGTGATTCGCTGCGGCAGGTGAAGGAAAGGCAGGTGGATGAAAACGAAACCCAGGTATTACCGAAAATAGAAAAGAAAACAACATACGATCCAGAAGCAGAACCCGATCGCAAAGAACCGGAAGACAGTGCAGCACAGCGCAATCAGCCACCGATGCTGAGGCCGGATGAACAAAGGCTAAAAAGGAATCAATAATGCGACAAAGAAACCTGAATAGTATATCGAAGGGATTTGACTGGAGCCTCATCACCGTGTACATCCTGCTGGTATTCATCGGCATCATGATGATATTTGCGAACGAGTACCGGGAAGGGCAGAGTTTCTTTGAACCGATCCTGAAGCAAAGCAGCGACTACGGCAAGCAGGTGCTCTGGGCAGGCATCTGCGCGGTACTGGCAACCTTTATCCTGCTCACCGATAGTAAATTTTTTACCGCCACCGCCAACCTTCTTTATGCATTCGGCGTCTTACTCTGCCTTGTAGCTATCGTGATTGGTACGGAGGTGAAGGGTTCGAAATCATGGATCGTTCTCGGCGGCTTCAGACTGCAACCCTCAGAACTGACAAAAGTCTTTACCGCGCTTGCGCTGGCAAAATTCATCAGCCGCCAGGAAGTTGATTTCAGCAGAACACGATCGCAGATCATCGCCGCAGCCATTGCGATCACCCCGGCGGCCATTACGATCCTCCAGAATGAAACGGGTCTCGCGCTGGTTTACTTTGCCTTCTTCCTGGTGATGTACCGGGAAGGTCTTCCTCCTTTTATCCTGATCGCAGGTGCTTCACTGGGGGTGTTGCTGATACTTTCACTGATCTATACACCACAGGTACTTTTTATCGCATTCACGATCGCCGCAGTGCTTGCCATGTTCCTGATGCGACGCTTTTTCCGGCGAAACAGGCTCTTGCTGCCCCTCGTAATAGGCTGCTGGGGCTTCGCTATCGGTGTCGCCGTGTTTGCGGTGCCCTGGGCGATGGACAATGTATTGAAGCCTTACCAGGTAGACCGGATTTACAGTATGGTGGGAAGACAATACCAGCCCAAAGACCCGGTGAAACGCGCGGAACTCGAAAAGAAACGCGAAGAGAACAAAGGGCAGAATGTGAGTGAATACAACGTGATCCAGTCAAAGATCGCAATCGGCTCGGGTGGCTTCCTTGGCAAAGGATACCTGAAGGGAACTCAAACACGCTACGATTTCGTTCCGGAGCAGCGTACCGATTTCATATTCTGCACCATCGGAGAAGGATTCGGCTTCCTGGGCAGCGTCTTCTTCCTGGGTATCTATGCCTTTCTTTTGCTCAGGATCGTTATGGTGGCAGAAAGGCAGCGAAGCACGTTCAGCAGGGTCTATGCCTACGGTGTAGCCAGCGTGATTTTCATTCACCTCCTGATCAATATCGGCATGACCATTGGCCTGGCGCCGGTAATCGGTATCCCCCTCCCGTTGATCAGTTACGGCGGATCTTCCCTGCTCACATTCACAATGCTCATCTTTATCCTGATCAGGCTGGATGCGGACCGGCAGATGGTATTACGCTGATGAATATGCCTGGTTCAGCGTGAAATCTCTTACCCGTTTTGCGGGTACCGCCCTGTAATTTTGCGCAATGCAGATCATTCCGCTTTCCGAGGGCACGTTCACCATTGATAAGACCAAAATTTTCGTTCCGTTCGATAAAAGCAGCGATGAATTGCAGGACCGGCCCGTCGGCAGCCTGCTCGTGGAGGTACAGCCATTCCTCGTTATCACCTCGAGAGATGTATTGCTGATTGACACGGGCCTTGGATTCAGTGTGAACGGAGAAATGCAGATCCATAGCAATCTCCGCAAAAACAATATCGAACCTGAACAGGTAACCCGGGTATTAATGAGCCATCTTCACAAAGATCACGCGGGCGGACTTGCAGCAAAAGACCGGTTTGGCAATTTCAGGCTGGCGTTTCCAAACGCGAAACACTATGTACAACGAAAAGAAATGGAATTTGCGCTTGATACCGGGTTCCCGTCTTTTATGACAGAGGAGATCAGCGTACTGGACAATGAAAGCGCTACCGTCTGGCTGAATGGCGACGGCGTCATCGATGATTATATCAGCTACCAGGTTACCGGGGCCCACAGTCCTTTTCACCAGGTATTCCGGATCAAAGAAGGAGATGAAACGTTGTTCTTCGGGGGTGATGACGCCCCGCAGCTGCAGCAGATGAAGAGCCGCTTTGTAGCGAAGTATGATTACGACGGGAAAAAATGTATGCAGTTGCGGCAACAATGGTGGGAAGAAGGCAGAAAGCTGGGCTGGACATTTCTGTTCTACCACGATATCCGTTCTCCGTTCTATAAGGAACCCGGGTAAGAACGGGCTGGTTAAAAAAAAGGCCTGCCCTGAAAAGAGCCGGCCGTTGCTAACCTATGAAAAACACCGAATTAAGTCATTCTACTCGCCGGGACCCGGTCCATCGAACCGCGCGCCCCTGGGCCTGTTTTTGTTCTTCTGCCTGTTGAGCATTTCCCTGCGCAACATCTCCCTGAAGTTCCGGTCGATCACAAATACCTTGTTTACCCGGTCGTCGTCGTTTAGTATCTTCCTGAACTCAGGCTTGTATTTTTTCCTGATGTTCAACGCTTTCTCTTCGAATGCGAGTTCATCAGTCTTGTTTTGCTCCCTGGCCTCTTTCAGTTCGTTAATGTATTCGTTGTAAACAGGCCAGAATTTCTGAGCCTCCGCTGAGGTGAGATTGAGTTCTTTGGTGATATATGCCGTTTTGATGGCTTCTATCCGTTCACCATTGGGGGGCTGAGCAGTACAAATGTACCCCAGTCCGGTAAAAATCGCCAGGAAAAGTATAGTTTTTTTCATGATACCTGTATTTTTCAGCTGCCTTTAATCTTTGTTTCGCCGGGCTCGGCGGTTTCATCGAGGTACTGCCTGATCTCTTCATCACTGGCAGTATGGATGTATTCTTCAATATCGATGTCTTCGCTGGTGGTGGTGTTGATCACGTAACCAACGGAAGGTGTCTGTTCCAGGTAAGACGCGATCTCCTGTTCATTTACTGCAGAAAGCTCTTTCGCAACGTTCATGTGCATCGCCGAATCGTGTGAAATCACGGCGCCCTGCTCCGGCGCTTCCGGGCTAAAATACCAGGCCCCTGCGATGAGCAGCGCAGCGAAAACAGCAGCAACGGCATACTGCATCATCCGCCCGAAACGGAAAACACGCGCAGACGGTTT
>DASVBM010000193.1:0-4909 GCA_036375835.1 Chitinophagaceae bacterium
ATAGAGCACTTATAGAGCACTTATAGAGCACCTATAGAGTACCTATAGTGTATATAAAGAACATATAAGAGGTATCTCAAACGATGTATACCCGTGGTACAACCTACTGTTTTAGTACCGTTATAGTAATCATACAGTACCCTTACAATACCCTTGCCGTGCCCTTGCAGTACACCTGCAATACCGCGGCAGAGGATCAATCACCGAACCCAGTTCTACACCTCGGGCACCGCTGTATCCGTATAAATTTTTTCTATGCGGTCGGCGTTTTTTTCCATGATGATTTTGCGGCGCATACTTAATTTGGGTGTCATTTCTCCGGCCTCTATCGTCCATTCTGCCGGCAGCAGCTCAAATTTTTTCACTTTTTCTACGTGGTTGAACCCTTCGTTATAGTGTTCCACCAGCTGCGTATAAAAGTCCTTTACTTCCGGCATTTCGATAGCCGCTTCATTACTGGTAAATTGAAGGTTGCGCTGCGACATCCAGTCGCGCAGGTTGGTAAAGGAAGGAACGATGAGTGCACTAACAAACTTGCGCTGGTCGCCAACAAGCATCACCTGCTCGATGTACCTGCTCTCCTTGAGTTTGTTCTCGATCGGTTGAGGGGCTACATATTTTCCGCCGCTGGTTTTGAAAAGCTCTTTTTTTCGATCCGTGATCTTCAGGTAACGGTTATCGACCCAGATCCCGATATCTCCCGTATGCAGCCATCCATCGATCACCGTTTCTGCTGTGAGGTCCGGCCTTTTATAATAGCCCACCATTACCGAAGGGCTTCTGCATATGATCTCACCGTCTGCCTCCAGCTTTACTTCAACGCCATCGATCGGTGGTCCGACGGTGCCGTAGCGGTTCTCGGCGCGGCGGTTGACACAGATCACCGGGCTGTGTTCGGTGGGTCCGTATCCTTCATAAATCGGAATGCCGGCGCTGTTGAATATCCTGAGCAGGTTTTCAGGGCAGGCGGCACCGCCGGTGATGATAAAATCGATGTTTCCCCCGAGCGCTTCCCTCCATTTACTGAACACGAGTTTGCGCGCCAGTTTCAGTTGCAGGGAATAGAGCCCGCCTGGTGGATTGTTATTGTCGTATTTTTTTCCCAGCCCTACCGCCCAGAAAAACATGGCACGTTTCACGCCTTTCAACTCGTTCCCTTTCGACATGATCTTTTCATATACTTTCTCCAGTAAACGGGGAACGGTTGTGAAACCTTGTGGTTTCACCTCTTTCAGGTTATCGCCGATGGTTTCGAGGCTTTCCGCATAGTAGATCGAAATTCCGCTGAACAGGTAGATATAAGTAATGACCTTTTCGAAAATATGATTCAGGGGCAGGAAACTCAGTGTTTTCACCTGCGGCGAGTCGGGAAAGGGGAAGCTGGTTTTTGAGAAATAGACATTGCTCACGATGTTGCGGTGACTGAGCATCACACCCTTGGGAATGCCTGTGGTACCGGACGTGTAGATAATCGTGGCCAGGTGATCCTGCGGTATCTTTTGTTTCAGTTCCTCCACTTCGCGCAGCAAGGGTTCGGTGGAGAGATCCGTGATGCTGGTCCAGTGCTCCGCGTCTTCTATTTCATCGAATGTAAAGATGTTTTGCAGGGTGGGTACCCGCTGCTGTACCGAACGCACTTTCTGGTAGAGTTCCGGGCTGCTGACGAAAATATATTTTACCCTTGCGTCGTTCAGTATGAACTCCACTTCATTTGGATTGGTGGTGGGGTAGATGGGGACCAGTATCGCACCTGTCTGCTGCACCGCGAGGTCGGTGAACACCCACTCGGGCCTGTTGTTGCTGATAATGGCGATCTTATCTGCTCCCTCAGGGGTGAAGTCATTTCCACCCACACCGAGTTTTACCAGGCCTGCGCTGAGCTTGTTTACGGTTTGCTGGATCTCCAGCGTGCTGTAGTGTCTCCAGCTGCCCTTGGTCTTTGCATTCAATGCATCGAGTTTGGGAAAGCGTTCCAGCTGGTATTGAATACTGTCGAATAGCCTGTAATTATAATGATCCATGCAGTCAAGCGATAATTTTACAGCCCGGTTGCGGATTGCAACCAGTTAATGTTTCAGCAATAATTGTTCAAAAAAGTTCAGACCTGGCGATCCTGCTTAAGGCGTTCATACTCCTGTTCGGCGAGATCCGAGCGTGATCCCTGGTAGGCGCTGAAATACTGGAATGCCAGTGCAAATCCCCAGCCAAGCATCACCCAGAGCGGCCAGGGAATGCCCCTCCTGTCTTCCAGGAAGTCGCGGCCCTGTGTGAACCACCAGATCGCCCAGAGAAAGAGGTTCACCACTATATACGCATAGAGGTTTCTTTTGAACGCAGCTCTTTTCCGGGCAGTTCTCCAGAGCTTTTCGTCTCTTTTGTCTTCCATAACCAGCTGATTTGGCGAATTAAGTTAGTCAAAAACAGCGATAAACGTAAAAACGCCTCTTTTCAGAGGCGTTTCCCGATGTATTCCGGAGAAACCATGTTCTTATCGTGTCTGGTAATACTGCCCGGTTGGGATTTTAAAAACCCTGCCACCGGCGAAGTTGCGGAATGCCCTGAGCTTCTCCGCGTTGGCTTCCGACCAGCTGCGCCAGGCGTCGGCATTCAGCGACTCACCAAAAAGCCATTGATTGTAGGCGTCGAAATGGCCCTCGCGGATCAACTGCTCCTGGTATTCAAAAAGTTTAAACGGGTAACGTGCCGCGTGCAGCTGGTACCAGTCCCTGATGAAACCGATCCGTAACGAGGTAAGGGCTTCAACGGTAACGGGACCCTGCGGCAGTCCTGCCTGTTTTCCAAATGTGCCTGCCACCGCAAATGCAAAAGGATTATTCCTGCTGTTCAGGAAACCCGGGGTGGCAATGTGTTTGTACAGGTCGGCCAGCAGGCCTTTGATCTTGTTTGTGCGATCGGAAAGGCTTTCGATATTCACGAAGTTCTCGCCGTATAACAACGCCCAGATGGAGCTACCGTGCTCTGCATAGTAGAGTGTGGCAAAGAAATAGTTGCCGGCATATCCCGGGTCCATCTCGATACCTTTTTCCCAGCTGCGGATCGCATCGTTCGGTTTGTTCATCTGCGAATACATGTCGCCCAGCTCGCTGTACAGCAAACCGCTGTTCGGGAATTTCAGCAGGGCCTGTTCGTACATCTTTTTCGCTTCTTTGTAGTCTGCGATCTCCTTATAGGCAATACCGAGAATCTGGAAGGTTTTTACACCCGCATCCGGTCGCGCGGTAAGTGCTTTCGCAAGACGGACAGCCGAGGCAAAATCACGCGCCAGTATCTGCAGGTATGCCTTGTCTTCGAGCATCACCAGGTTATCCGGAGAGATCGCCAGCGCCTTGTCCAGGTAAAACGAAGCACTGTCGATATTTCCATGATTCATGAAAGTCCTGGCCTTCGAATAATATTCGCCGGCATCGTCCTGTGCCGAGGCTGGTTTGAACGGAAGTAGCGCCAGGAAAAAGAACAGGAGTAAGATCGGTCTCTTAGTCATAAATCAGGTGTGTTAACAATCCATCTCTTAGTTTAGGTTCGAACCAGGTGCTTTTGGGCGGCATCACGTTGCCTGAATCGGCTATATCAAACAACTGGTGAATGGTCACGGGGTAGAGACTGAAAGCGAGCTGCATGTCGCCTGAGTTCACGCGGTTCTCCAGTTCCTGCAATCCGCGGATACCTCCAACGAAGTCGATCCGTTTATCTGTACGCTGGTCTTTTATGCCCAGAACGGGATCAAGCAGGTTATTCTGTAATATGGTTATATCTAGAACGCCGATCGGGTCTTCCGTATAGGTGCCGGGCTTAGCGGTCAGCTGGTACCAGGTACCGCCCAGGTACATCCCGAACTGGTGTAAGGCCACCGGTCTGAAAGCTGTTTCTCCGTGTTTGGTGACCTCGAATTTGTCAGCAATTTTTCCGAGGAATTCTTCCGGAGATAAACCGTTCAGGTCTTTCACTACCCGGTTGTAGTCCATAATGTGCAGCTGCGCGGCAGGGAAAAGGGTGGTAAGAAAGAAGTTCGAAGCTTCTGTGGCGTCTGCGCCCAGCGCGTCTTTTACTTTCGCAGCGGAGGCCGCGCGGTGGTGACCGTCGGCGATATAGGTATAAGGCACCTCGGTGGCAAACAGTTCGGAGATCTGGCTGATACCGGCGTCGTCGTTAACGATCCAGATGGTATGGGTGATCTCGTCATCAGCGGTAAAATCGTAAACCGGGTTGCGCGAGGATTTCCATTTCTCCACGAAGCTGTTGATCGCCTCAACGTCGCGGTAGGCCAGGAAAACGTTACCTGTCTGTGCACCTGAAGTTTTGATGTGGTTGATACGGTCCTGTTCCTTCTCAGGCCGGGTGAATTCGTGTTTGCGGATGATTCCATCCTCATAGTCCTTTACAGAACTTACAGCTACCAGCCCTGTTTGTTTCCGGTTGTTCATCACCAGCTGGTATATGTAGAAGCATTCTTTGTTTTCGCGGAACAACACGTCGCGCTTGATGAAGGCCTCGAGGTTTTCTTTTGCTTTCAGGTAAACGTCATTGCTGTAGGGAGACGCGTCTTCCGGCAGGTCTATCTCGCTCTTCGTTATATGGAGGAAAGAATTCGGATTGCCCTGAGCCTCAACTTTTGCTTCCGCGCTGCTCAGCACGTCATACGGACGGCTGGCGACCTGGCGGGCAAACTGCGGTTGCGGGCGCAGTGCTTTGAACGGTTTGATTGTAGCCACTTACTGGAAAATTTTGGGCTGCAAACATAACTAATCTTGCGCTAACCCTTTTTTTGCTGGAAATCATGCATTAAGCTGCAGAGCGCGGCCACACTTCTCAAGGGAAGCGCATTGTACATGGATACCCTTAGCCCGCCCACGCTGCGATGACCTTTCACACCAACCATTCCATGTGACCC
>DASVBM010000466.1:0-8774 GCA_036375835.1 Chitinophagaceae bacterium
CTTGAGTTCCTTCACCTTCGCCATACAAGAGTGACCGTGTATGGCGCGCTCAAAATGGGCTATATTCCTACGCTTAAATGCCTGATGCTTTCAGCGGATGATGACGGCCTTATCGCAGTAGAGATCGCGCAGCTGAAAATCCTCATGCCCGGCTGCGAGATACTGGTCAATGGTAAAACGATGTAAAATAAGTCGCACCCGCGGGTTAGCCCCTGAGCGCTGAGAGCACAGCCTTCACGAAATCAGTTACCAGGTAACTGATCAGTTTACCCGTGGAGGGATCTTTCCTTCCGTCGCTGAGCACGGTCGCACCCTCACAGATATGCAGGTATGCAGGCTTGGTATCTATAGCCGCGAAGTTCAGGTACTGGCGGGCCTGCAAGGGTGATACGCCACATGGCGTAGACGCGCTGCTCAGTGTTCGTTCAATGGAATCCAGGTCCAGTTCAATGCCGCATAATGTGTCGTCGGTAAAACCGGTTGCATGGGCCACCGCCTGGATGAAATTCTTTTTCTCATGGAGAAATATATCCTCGAAGGTGATGAGGTCAACAAAAGGATTATTCACCATGTCCATCCACACGTTCTGCGGTATGTAATTTTCATGGATCCCCACCACGCAGTATTTTTCCAGGTATCCGTCTTCTTCCGCGTAAGTGAATCCATTGCCGCTATGCCTTCCTTCCATCGGCCGGAAATCCGGATGGGCATCAAGATTTATGGCGTTGATCTGCGGAAGCGGTATCACTCCTGCTTTATGCCAGCCCTTTGCCGCGCCCTTCACGCAGGGGTATGAATTATTATGGCCGCCGCCGATCACCACCGGGAGCTTACGATTCTGGGTAACCAGGTGAACCAGTTGTTCCACTTCGTCGTCCACGGCGTTTACCGCGTGCCTGTAGGCTGCAATCTGCTCTTCGCGGTTGTTCGCGTTATTGTCAATCAGCTTTGAAATTGCTGTAAAGTCGAAATAACCAAGTAACAGGATCTCGCTCCCGTCCAGGAAATCATTGCTCTGGGTATTCAGGAACGACTCCAGGAATGGTATCCAGGCCGTATCGCTCCCGCCAAATCCATAGTTGCCTTTGTTGCCCATGTCCTCCGGCACGCCGATGAGCACAAATTTCGCCCTTGATTCCTGCAGGGATCTTTCCAGGTCTGCCGGGTTGCCGATCACTGATACCCGTTCGCCCAGTTTCGTTTCAAACTTCCGCAGGTGCGTCATTTGCAGAACGTCCTGTTTGCTGTATATCTTCAGGTGAGTCATATAGATAATTTATACCGCACAGCTTATTTACCTGACAACATTTCCACCGATCGGCGCATCGGCGCTACACTCCTATTTTTTCATTAACCATTGCCAGGATCTCTCCTTCCAAAGCTATCGCTTTGTTTTCGATGTCCCTGCCCCTTGCGATCACTTCGTTCACATAACCCTTATCATCATAACCGGAAGCATTAATGCGTACGTTCATGAATGCCCCCATCACCGCGCTGCGCGCACAGAGCGCCCCCACACCGGCGTCGGAAACCGAGTTCGGATTGCCCACATCCGCCATGGCACGGATCACTTCCATGCTTCCATAAGCAGCTTCCATTACTTTAAAAGGAATTTCTATTGCAGCTTTGGTGGCCGCCTGTATGGCCGCCTTCCTTGCCGCTTTCTCCTCCGGTGTTGCTTTGGGAAGCGCGAAAGCTGCCATGATCAGGTTAAACGCTTTGGTGTCTTCATCCACCAGGCGCAGCAGTTCAGATTTGTAAACCTGCCCGCGTTCAGCCCAGTCGCTGAATTCCTTCCAGCGGTCATCCCAGCCTTTTTTATGAGAAGAAAGATTGGCTACCATGGTGGCCAGCGCCGCGCCGAGCGATCCAACATAAGCAGCGATAGATCCCCCGCCAGGTGCGGGACTTTCGCTGGCGGTCTCGTCCGCAAAATCAGACACGGTCATACGCACCAGCCGGCTATCGGCATCTTCTTTCAACAGGTATTCTATGATTCTTTCTTCCGGCTTGAATGGCGCAAGTTCATCGAGGCCCATAGAACGGATGGCGATGCGGATCAGTTCTTTTTCGGATACACCGGTTGACCGTTGTTGTTTTTCCAGGAAATACCTGCCGGCATCGGTAAGTGATTTCAGGGGAACAAGCCCCACCAGTTCACTCCCGGTAACCCGGATGCCGCGGGCTTCCGCTTTCCGGCATACTTCATCGAAGGCAAGGTGCAAAGGCGTTACCCGGGTATTCGTCAGGTTCATCGAGATCTGCGCAATACCATATTCTTCTATATACCAGCCGATCGCTTTTACAGATTTGAGGCTTCCGGGAATCATCACTGGCTTGCCCTGGTCGTCGGTGACGATCCTGCCCGTAAGACTATTCCCTTCCCGCTTCGCTCTCCCTGCCTCTCGCACATCGAAGGCAATGGAATTGGCGCGTCGCGTTGAAGTAGTATTCAGGTTCACGTTGTATGCCACCAGGAAATCACGCGCGCCGATCACCGTTGCGCCTCTTTTCGCATCAAACACCGCCGGGCCGTAGTCCGGCTTCCATTGCGGCTCCGAGATCTTTTTGAAAAACCCTTCATATTCGCCGGCCCTGATCTCGCTCAGGTTGCTACGTGTCTTATCCGGCTGCGCTTCTTCGTATAAATAAACGGGTATCTGCAGTTCGCTGCCTACCCGTTCCGCCAGCATCTTCGCATACACCGCTGTTTCTTCCATCGATATACCGGCAACGGGAATCAGGGGGCAAACGTCTGTTGCGCCCATCCGCGGGTGCGCCCCCTTGTGTTTACTCATATCGATCAGCTCACCCGCACGTTGTATCGCTTTGAATGCAGCCTCCACCACCGCAGCGGGAGCACCTACAAAAGTGACAACAGTGCGGTTCGTCGCCTTTCCCGGGTCAACGTTCAGCAACCGCACACCTTCTACCGTTTCAATTTCGTCTGTAATCTGCTTTATAACCGAAAGGTCTCTTCCTTCCGAAAAATTGGGGACACACTCTATGATCTGCATAAACAGTTTTTGCGTCGCTAAAGATAGGTAGAGCGAGGGCAAAAATTCCAAATAGAGAAATTCCAAATACTGAAATTCCCCGTCCGAACCGGGTTCATCCGGGCGGGCAAATTCCATTTTGCACTTTGCAGGTTCTCCTGACTTCAAATGTGCAAAATTCCAAATGGGGAAATTCCAAATTCCCAATTCCTCATTGCGGCAGGCCCTTTCGAACAAACTTTCAGGACTCAATGACCGCAGACTGTAGCTGATTCAAGGCTATTCGTACCACTCCCCGTTGATCATAACGCGGTCAACCAGGTTCGAGCCGAATGAATAAGGAAGATAAGCCAGCGAAGGCACTGGTTTGGTGAATATCAGGTTAGCTTTTTTACCGCGCGTGATGCTGCCCAGCTGGTCCTGCAACTCCATGGCGAAGGCGCCGTTGATGGTAGCAGCATTGATCGCTTCTTCGGGCAGCATTTTCATCTGTATACAACTCAGCGCCACTACGAAATTCATATTGCCGCTGGGTGAAGAACCCGGGTTGTAGTCGCTGGCCAGCGCAACCGCGCAGCCCGACTCGATCAGCCTCCGCGCCGGCTGGTATCCCATCCTTAAAAAGAATGCCGCGGTGGGAAGCAGCGTGCCGATGGTTTGCGATGCGGCAAGGGTTTGTATCGCGTCTTCATTCATTGTTTCCAGGTGGTCAACTGAAACCGCGCCCAGTTTCACTCCTGCCTGCACGCCGTTGGAAAGATTCAACTGGTTGGCATGGATCTTAGGCCTGAGCCCGTGCCGCTTCCCGGCCTCGCAGATGGTTTCTGTTTCCTCGGCGGAGAAGAAACCGTACTCGCAGAACACGTCGATATAATCAGCCAGTTGTTCTTTTTCAATTGCCGGCAGCATCTGGTTGATGATGAGATCAATGTAGCCCTGGTGGTTTTCTTTGAACTCCAGGGGATAGGTATGCGCACCCAGGAAAGTTGCCTTCACCGGTATGGGTGATGTTTCCCTGAGCCGTTTTATAACGCGCAACATCTTCAGTTCCCCGTGCAGCGTTAACCCATACCCGCTCTTGATCTCTATTGCGCCGGTGCCCAGTCGGATTACTTCCTGCAGCCTTTGCCAGGACAGCCGGTATAATTCATCCTCCCCCATCGTGTTCAGCTTATGCGCAGAATTCAGGATGCCTCCGCCTTTTGCCGCGATATCGGCATAACTCATGCCCTGCAGCTTGTATACAAACTCTTCTTCGCGGCTTGCCGCAAATACAAGATGCGTATGACTGTCGCACCAGGCCGGAAGCACCATAGCGCCGGTCGCGTCAAAAGTATTATCCGCAGCGGGCAGGTTTTCCATTGGTCCGTAACCCGCAATTACCCCGTCTTCGATCAACAGCCAGGCATTTTCAATCACCGGGAGGTTCGCCAGCTCATGGCCGCGCAGCAATACATTATCTTCCCGGGTGCCGGCAAGCTGCCTGATATTGGTGATGAGGGTAGTCATCCGGTAAAATTAGTGAAGCCCTTTGGCAGCGAGATATCTTTCTGCATCCAGCGCGGCCATGCAACCACTGCCCGCGGCGGTAACCGCCTGGCGGTAAATCTTGTCCTGCACGTCGCCCGCTGCGAATACGCCTTCCAGGTTGGTTTTCGTGGTACCGGGAACCGTTTTGATATAACCGGCTTCATCCATGTCGATGAAACCCTTAAAGATCTGGCTATTGGGCGTATGGCCGATTGCAACGAAAAAACCGGAAACGGGTATCTCAGTCGTCGAACCCGTTTTATTGTTTTTAATACGTACACCGGTTACGCGGTCATCACCCAGTATCTCGTCGGTTTCGCTGTTCCAGTATATTTTGATGTTGGACGTGCCGGTAACCCTTTCCTGCATCACCTTACTGGCGCGCATCTCGTCGCGGCGCACGATCATATGTACCGTTGTGCAGAGTTTGGAAAGGTAAAGCGCCTCTTCCGCAGCGGTATCGCCGGCTCCCACAATCGCCACTTCTTTTCCGCGGAAGAAAAACCCGTCACAGACCGCGCAGGCACTCACGCCAAAACCATTCAGCTTCTGTTCTGAGGGAATGCCCAGCCATTTTGCGGAAGCGCCGGTGGAAATGATGATCGAATCTGCAGCGATCCATTTTTCCTCGTCTATCTGCACCCTGTAGGGCTTTGATGAAAAATCTACCGCGGTGGCGATGCCATAGCGTATATCGGCGCCCATGCGCTTTGCCTGCTTCTCGAACTGCACCATCATTTCGGGTCCCTGTACTCCGTCCGGATAGCCAGGGTAGTTCTCCACTTCCGTAGTTATCGTTAGCTGCCCGCCAGGCTGGATTCCCTGGTATAAAACCGGGTTCATATTGGCACGCGCGGCGTAGATAGCAGCTGTATACCCTGCCGGGCCGGATCCGATGATCAATACCTGGACTTTCTCTGCATTTTCCATATTACAAAATTGAAGTCTATACCGCTAGTATAGTCGTTTAATTTTCCACAACCTTACTGCCGGCGCCGTGAATCGCCGCCTGCAGCAGATGACAAAAAAAATCCCGCAGTGGCTGCGGGATTTTTCGTTGCAGGATCAGTAGATCGGCAGATCGAAAACGCCTTCCGTGATCGTCTTGGAAAGTGTTCCGCCCTGAAGTGTATTTTTCAGGGTTCCGCTGAACGTGCCGGTGATGCGCGTCGCCGTCCTGGAAGTAATTACAATATTGAAGGGTGGGCTCTGGCTGAACAGGCTGCTGGAGTTGTTCCAGATGGTTACCGAAAGGTCAGGGTTCACAACCGTATAATCGATCTCGATCCGGTAGCCGCCGGTGGGCAGCGTGTAACTGTCCACATTGTAGGTACCGGTACCGACGGCGCTGTTATCGTTCTTTTCGATGAAGATCTGGAACTCCGGGACCGTGCTTCCGTTCGGAGGCCCGGTATATCCGTCGAGGTAGAGGTAGGGAACCGGTGGCGAAAAGAAGTCGTTCATTACCTGCGCGCGGGCGCGGTCGTTGAACGTGACCAGCACACCATCCACTTTACACGAGTAGGTACCGGTTGGCAGCGGCACGGTTACATCGAATGTACAGCCGTTGGTTCCCACCGTGAATGTATGCGTACCGGGTGCGTTTGGCGTTCCGGTACCATTCAGCGTTACGTTCTGTATACCGGTGGTAGTAAACACCCCGGATTTCGAAAACTGTATTCCCCCTGATGCATTTGTTGAAATAGTATAAGCGCCAACGGTGGTGACGTTCACCTTTATCACCACGTTATTCGCGGAAGTCAATGCAGCGCCCGCGGTATAAGTGCCGTTTACCACAACACCCGTACACGCGCCGGAACCGCCTTCATAGGTAAATGCCGCCGGGCCTACCACCGGAACAGTGAATGTGCAGCCGTTTGTGCCGACGGTGAAAACATTCGCTCCGGCGGTTGTGGGCGTACCGCTGCCGGCAAGTACTACCGTCTGCGAACCGGTAGTGGTGAATGTACCGGATTTCGAAAACGTCATTCCGCCAACGGTATTAGTAGCGAGGCTGTACGAACCCGTCGTTGTCACGTTTACCGAAACAGTCACTGTATTCGCTGCTGCCAGCGCTGTTCCTAAGGTATAGGTGCCATTGATGACAGGTGAAGTACAAGCGCCTGGTGCGCCGGCAAGTGTAAATACCGCGGGCCCCATCACGTTGACTGTAAACGTGCAGGTGGATGTTCCAACCTGCGGGGTGATCACGTTTGCGCCGGCAACCGAAGGCGTACCGCTGCCGGTAAGTGTTACGTTTTGTATACCGGTTGAACCAAACGCGCCTGAAGCGGAAAATGTCATACCTCCAACGGTGTTCGTGGATATGGTGTAGGTTCCCGGTGTGGTCACGTTAACCTGTAACGAAACGGTATTGGCGCCGGTTAAGGCGGTACCAAGTGAATAGTTGCCGTTCACTGTCGCCGACGCGCAGGCGCCGGGTGACCCAGCCAGCGTAAACGCGGCAGGCGCGGGTGCCGCAACAGTGATAGAAAACGTACATTTTGAAGTGGCGATTTTTGGTGTGAATACGTCGGTGCCCGTTGCCTGGGGCGTTCCGGATCCCTTCAGCACCACAGTCTGGGTTCCGGTACCGGTAAATGTTCCGGAGGCGGCGAACTTATATCCATTCACCGTGTCGGTTGTGATCGTATACGATCCGGCAGTCGTGACGTTCACGGAGATCGTCACTTTAGCGGCGCTGTCGAGCGTAGTTCCGGTAGCGTAATAGCCACTGATCACCGCACCCGTGCAGCTGTTCGGGGCACCGGCCATTGTGAAAACAGCCGGTCCGCCTGCAGGCGGTGGATTGGTATTGTAACCGGAATCGACGGAAATTTCTTTTTGACAGGACAGGAAAATTATTCCTATAACGGAAAGGGATAAGAGGATTGAACGCATAAGCAGTGTTTCAGGGCAAAAATATGAATTAACGGGGGAATTCGGGCTGAGCAGAAGCGGAATATTATCAATGGCAGTTGTTGTAGAGAACTTGTGCCGGGTTCAGGCTGCGGTTCGCGCGCAACCCAACGTGGAGCAGGGCTTTTGGTTTAATTATTTTCAGAATATGAATACCCGTTGACGGCTCCTGCTGCCAGTGAATCATTTATATCACCAGTGATGACCATCATGAAAATCTGCGTTCCAAAACAGACCATTTCCAATGAGAGACGCCGTGGTGACAGAAGCGGTAATCATTCGCGTGTTGGTAATGCAGATCCCTCGTCCGTAATTGATCTGAAAGTAAAAGATCAGCAGCACGTTTTGGATCTAGCCGGGCCCCGTCCGACCGGGTCGTCCGGGCGGGCTCGGGATGACAAAAATCTTGGTTTTGTTCTTTTTAAAAGGTCCCAGTGATTCGTATTCAATCAGTACAAATAAAAAAGCCTCACCGAAGTGAAGCCCCTTTACTTAATTTTCGGGAATCCATTATCCCAGGTACGCCTTGAGGGCGTTAGAGTATCTTGCCTTTTGCAAACGCTTGATCGCTCTTTCCTTGATCTGGCGGATACGCTCTTTGGTAAGGTCGTATTTCTGACCGATCTGTTCGATCGTTACCCCGTTCTCTCCATCGAGACCGAAGTAAGCGTTTACAATTTCAGCTTCTCTCGGAGAAAGTGATTTCAGCACACGGCGGATCTCTTCCCGCAGAGAGTCTTTCATAACATCATCATCCGTGTCGTCGCTACCCTCTAACAGGTCGCCCATCGCCACGTCTTCTGCCTCATGCACGGGTGCATCCAGTGAAGTGTGGCGCGTGTTGCTCTGGAAGATGTTGTTGATCTCTGTTTCAGACATCTCCAAAATGTCTGCCAGTTCCTCGGTTGAGGGCTCGCGCTCGTGCTCCTGCTCGAATGCCATGTACGCCTTATTGGCTTTGTTGTAAGTGCCGATCTTATTCTGCGGAAGGCGCACCAGCCTGCCCTGCTCGGCCAGAGCCTGCAGGATGGACTGACGGATCCACCATACCGCGTAAGAAATGAATTTGAAACCCTTGGTCTCATCAAAGCGCTGAGCCGCCTTTATCAGGCCGAGATTACCCTCGTTGATGAGATCACTCAGTGAAAGTCCCTGGTGCTGGTACTGCTTGGCAACGGACACTACGAAACGAAGGTTGGCCTGCACCAGTTTGTCGAGCGCTCGCTGATCACCCATTTTGATTCGCTGGGCCAGGGTGGTCTCCTCTTCGGGAGTGATCATCGGAATCTTTGAAATTTCCTGCAGATACTTTTCTACGGCCTGGGAATC
>DASVBM010000144.1:0-7645 GCA_036375835.1 Chitinophagaceae bacterium
TTTTGTTTCGTATAGCCCGCTGTGCCACGATTCCACTGGTAGAACTGTCCAGTACCGCTTCGATGATACTGCTCAGTGTTTTCACCTGGCCGATGTCGATAAAGTTGACAACAACGCCATCGATCGATTTATCATGCCTGAAGAACGGGGCGATCCGCATCAGGAAGATATCACCCTCATTCATCGTGATCTCCTGTTCTTCACGCTTCCCGGTTTTCATGACACGGCGAATCGACGGCACGAAATCCTGGTCCTTGAAATTGACTGAGATATCCGTTATGGGTCGGCCGATATCGCTATCAATCAGGTTCACCTGTCTTTTCGCGAAAGGAGTGAACTTGCGCACCACCAGGTTCCGGTCTACCAGAATCTGCCCCACTTCGGAGTTATTAAAGTAATTATTCAGGTCGTCATTCAGTTCCATCAGCTCTTTTATCTTGAGCTGGTGTTCCGCGTTCACGGTGTGAAGCTCCTCATTGAGCGACTGCAGTTCCTCGTTGGTGCTTTGCAGTTCCTCGTTGGCGGAAATGATCTCTTCATTGCTCGACTGCAGTTCCTCGTTGGCAGACTCAACCTCCTCGATCACCGACTGGAGGTTTTCTTTTGTATCCCTGAGCTCGTTTTCCAGTTCGTCAATCCGCCTGGCTGCATCCCGGCTGTTCTCCGGTAACCTGGTCCTGGATTCCGTGCGCGGCTCCGTAGCCACTTCGTTGAGGATAACAAACAAGAAGGGCTGCAGGTAGGTCTTCTGGTTCAGGTAGGGCTTGACGACAACATTGATAAGCCGCTGCTTTTTGCCGGTCTGCACCTTTACTTTTTTCTGGACTACCTTCTCATTCTCTTTCATCGCCTTCCTGATACAGGTACTGAGCGCGACAGAAAGGTCGGGCGGAACCAGTTTCAGCAGGTTGAAGTTGAAATTACCCTCCGGGAAGCTGATGAACTGCTTGAAAGCGCCGATCGCCTGTTTTACTTCGAAATCCCTGTCGATAAAAATACCCGCGAACTGGTATTCATCCAGAAGGGTCTCTTTAAAAATCTCAGCGAGGTGTGAGAGTGCATTCTTAGCCTTCGGCGAAGGAAGGCGGGTGAAAGACCTGTCAACAGGATTGAGGAAGGTCTCGTATTCGCCGGTTTTTGTTTTACTGATACATTTATAGATCTTCCACTTCTTGTCAATCTCCTTCATCACGTCTTTCAGGATGCCAAGGTTCTCACTGTTCCCAAGGAACAGGTAGCCGTCTTCATTGAGCGCAAAATGAAACTTCTGCAGGATGTTCTTCTGCAGCAGCGTGTTCATATAAATGAGCATGTTGCGGCAGGTGAGCAGGTCTATTTTACTGAAAGGCGGATCCTTGGTGATGTCGTGTTTAGCGAAGACCACGGTTTTTCTTAAAGCAGCGGAGATCCGGTAATTGCTTCCTTCCTTCACAAAGAAACGTTTCAGCCTGTCGGGCGACACGTTCTTCACGGAGTCTTCCGAGTATACTCCTTTCGAGGCGAATTCAATTGCCTCCTGGTCTATATCCGTCGCAAAGATTTTTACGCTTACGTCAAAACGTTTCTGCAGGTCCATGTACTCCTCGAAGAGCATCGCGAGTGAGTATGCCTCTTCGCCTGTGCTGGCTGCCACTACCCATACTTTGATCGTATCTCCCGGTTCTTTCTGCCGGAAGAGTACCGGGATCACTTCGGTTCTGATGATTTCAAAAGCTTCGTCGTCGCGGAAAAATCTCGTAACGTTGATCAGGAACTCGCGGCAAAGCGCGCGCACCTCATCGGGGTTATTGCCAAGGTGCTGATAATACTGGCTGAGGGTACGAATGCCGCTTTCAGCCATTCTCTTGGCGAGGCGCCGATTAAGCGTGGGCCGTTTATAATGACTGAAATCGTGTTGGGTGATTTTATAAACCAGGTCCAGTATTTCTGTAATTACCGCCTCTTCCTCGTTGTTCATTTGATTAAACGAGCGGATCAACGGGGCTTCTTTCAGGAAATGAACCAGCTCGTCCGGCATACCCGCAGGCGTAAGAATAAGATCTGCATATCCGGTGTTGATGGCGCTTTTGGGCATTCCGTCAAATTCGGCAGAAGAGGGGTCCTGCACCACTACAGTCCCGCCGTGTGTTTTGATAGCCGCCACACCTTTTGATCCATCACTGCCCGTACCCGATAGGATAATGCCCACGGCTTTCTCTGCTTTGGCTTCTGCCAGTGATTCAAAGAAGGCATCGATGGTGGTATTGGGGTGATTATTTCTCACTTTGTCGTGAAGCTGCAACCGGTTACCCTTCAGTGTCAGAACTTTTCTGGTTGGGATCAGGTAAATACAGTTCGGTTCCAGTACCATCCCTTCCGCCGCTTCAATCACCCGCATAGCGGTATGTTTTGAAAGCAACTCGGCCATCAGGCTTTTATAATCCGGGGAAAGATGCTGAATTACAACAAATGAGAAGCCCGTATCGCGTGGAATGTTGTCGAAGAAGTCATTGATCGCTTCAAGCCCACCGGCCGAAGCGCCAATGCCCACAACATATCCGCCAGATGCTGCAGCTCCATCGGCTGGATGAGTTTGTTTTCGAGGCATAATCTTGAATATACAAATATGATATATTTACCTAACATTTTTTTGTATTTATCGTATGAAGGCTGTTAATATTGTACTGATAGAAGACGATGTGGACGATGTGGACATATTGCAGGAAGCATTGAAGGACCGCAAGATACCCTTCGAAATGAGAGTGATCAGGGACGGCAGCGCAGCGGTAGAATACATTCGAAGCACAACCGAACAACCGGAGATCATTGTAATGGACTTCAACCTCCCCAGGGTTCATGGAAGGGAGGTTGTCCATAAGATCCGTAGCACTGAGCGCTTCCGGAAGATCCCGATACTTATCCTCAGCACTTCTTCTCTCGAGGCCGACATCGATTACGCTTACCAGGCCGGAGCCAGTAAATACCTGGTGAAGCCCGCCACACTGGAAGCCATTACCGAAACTGTAGAAACCATCCTGCGACTCACCGGAAGAACCATTGTTTCGCCTACCAGGTGAAGCTGGTACTATTTATGTATCACCTGGCAAATGCAGCCTGAGCGGTTGTTCCCATTCCTGCCATTGCGGGAAATCACGAAAATGTATTCACGCTAAGGATAATACCTATATGTGGTAGTACTGAGCGCGTACGGCTATTTTAGTTTAAATTTGCCGCCTTAAAAAATTGTTTATGAGGCCATTGCAGATGGTTGACCTGAAGACGCAGTATCAGAAAATAAAACCTGAGGTAGACAAGGCAGTGATCGATGTGCTCGAAAGCACAGCTTTTATCAATGGAAAGCCGGTACAGGATTTTGCAAATAACCTGGCAAAATACCTGGGCGCGAAACACGTGATTCCCTGCGCGAACGGGACCGATGCACTGCAGATTGCTATGATGGCATTGGGCCTGCAGCCGGGTGATGAAGTGATCACTCCATCGTTCACCTATATCGCCACCACAGAAGTCGTCGCCTTGCTTCGGCTGAAGCCTGTATTCGTGGAAGTAGACCGCCAGTCGTTCTGTATAGATCCCGCCAGCCTGCGTAAGGCCATTACTTCGAAAACAAAAGCGATCGTACCGGTTCATCTTTACGGCCAGGTGGCCCCAATGGAAGAGATCATGAAGATCGCGGCGGAACACAACCTGTATGTGATCGAAGACGTAGCCCAGGCTATTGGCGCAGACTACACATTCAGCAACGGAGTTTCCAAAAAGGCAGGAACCATCGGTACGGTGGGCTGCACTTCGTTCTTCCCCTCGAAGAATCTTGGTGGTTATGGCGACGGCGGCGCGATGTTCACAGACGATGATGAGCTGGCCGCAAGGCTTCGCATGGTTGCCAACCATGGCCAGGCGAAACGCTACTATCACGAAGTAGTAGGTTGCAACTCGCGCCTCGATACGATGCAGGCGGCGATACTCGATATCAAATTAAGGCACCTGGACGAATACATCGCGGCGAGGCAAAAAGCGGCGGAATATTATGACAAGGCATTTGCGGGCAACAGCAGGATCACGACTCCGTTCCGCGTCTCTTATGGCAGCCACGTGTTTCACCAGTACACGCTGTTGCTGGAAGGCGTAAACCGCGACGGGCTGAACGAATACCTGGCCTCGAAAGGAATTCCGTCCATGATCTATTATCCCGTGCCGGGCCATCGCCAGAAGATGTTCGAATCGTTTGACCTGGAGGCACAGGACCTGGGAATAACTGACTGGCTCACCGAGCGGGTTATCTCTTTGCCCATGCACACTGAGCTGGACGAGGAGCAACTCGGTTTTATCACAACATCAGTATTGGAATACGTCAATAAATAAAACAACTTAAGGATGAAATTAGCTGTTGTAGGAACAGGTTATGTTGGATTGGTTACGGGAACCTGCTTTGCAGAAACAGGTAACTATGTTCATTGTATAGACATAGACCAGAAGAAAGTAGAGAAGCTTTCTTCCGGTAAGATCACAATCTTCGAACCCGGACTTGAAAAACTTTTCGCGCGCAACCTGAAAGAAGAAAGGCTGCGGTTCACCACCAGCCTGGAAGAGGGTATCCGCGATGCGGACGTGGTATTCCTGGCGCTGCCCACGCCGCCCGGTGAAGACGGTTCTGCGGACCTGAGTTATATTCTGAATGTATCGGAGCAGCTGGGGAAGTTGCTGACGGATTATAAAGTGATAGTGGACAAAAGCACAGTGCCGGTGGGTACCGCTGAAAAGGTCCGCGAGGTGATCGCCAAAGGATTCAAAGGTGAATTCGATGTTCTTTCCAATCCGGAGTTTCTCCGTGAGGGCATGGCAGTGGAAGACTTCATGAAGCCGGACCGGGTAGTGATTGGCACCCGTTCTGAAAGGGCGAAGAAAGTGATGCTGGAACTCTATGCCCCTTTCGTGCGCCAGGGCAATCCTATCATTTTCATGGACGAGAAGTCCGCCGAGCTGACGAAATACGCTGCCAACTCGTTCCTGGCAACAAAGATCTCCTTCATGAATGAGATCGCGCAGCTCTGCGAACGGCTGGGAGCAGACGTAGACATGGTGAGAAAAGGGATGGGTAGTGACGAACGCATCGGCAAACGGTTCCTTTTTCCCGGCATCGGATACGGGGGAAGCTGTTTCCCGAAAGACGTGAAGGCACTTTCAAAATCGTCTCACGAGGTGAATTACGAATTCAGGATACTGGATGCGGTGATGGAGGTGAATGAGAAACAGAAGCTGCACCTGGTGCCGAAGATCAGGTCGTTTTATAATAACGATCTGAAAGGAAAACATTTCGCGTTGTGGGGTCTTGCCTTTAAGCCCAACACCGACGATATCCGCGAAGCGCCCGCGCTGGCAATGATCGACGAGCTGGTGAAAGAAGGAGCAACGATCTGCGCATTCGACCCCGAGGCGATGAGCAATGTGAAAAATCTTATCGGCAACAAGATCAGCTACTGCCAGGACCAGTACGCATCACTTGAAAATGCCGATGGTCTCATTATTGCTACGGAATGGAACGAATTCAGGACTCCGGACTTCGAGAAGATAGAGAGCACCCTGAAAACAAAGGCCATATTCGACGGCAGAAACGTATTCGATGTAGAGCAGGTGCGGAACAAGGGTTTTCATTATGTAAGTATCGGTAGACCATAAAATTTATTATGTCGGCAAAACGTGTTCTTATTACGGGTGCAGCGGGCTTTCTTGGCTCGCACCTCTGTGACCGCTTTATGAAAGAAGGCTGTCACGTGATCGCGATGGACAACCTGGTAACAGGCAATATGAAGAACATTGAACATCTTTTCCCTGAAAAGAATTTCGAGTTCTACTATCACGATGTCACCAAGTTCATCCATGTTCCCGGAAAGCTTGATTATATCCTGCATTTCGCGTCGCCGGCCAGTCCCATCGATTACCTGAAGATACCTATCCAGACGCTGAAGGTGGGGGCGCTGGGAACGCACAATTGCCTGGGTCTTGCAAAGGACAAAGGCGCGCGCATCCTCGTCGCTTCCACCAGTGAAGTCTACGGCGATCCGCTGGTGCACCCGCAGACAGAAGAGTACTGGGGCAATGTGAATCCGGTTGGACCGCGGGGCGTGTATGACGAGGCAAAGCGTTACATGGAAGCGATCACGATGGCTTACCATACCTTCCATGGGCTGGAAACGAGGATCGTGCGGATATTCAATACCTACGGGCCGAGAATGCGCCTGAACGACGGAAGAGCTTTACCTGCGTTTATCGGCCAGGCATTGCGCGGTGAAGACCTTACGGTATTCGGAGATGGCAGCCAGACAAGATCTTTCTGCTACGTAGACGACCTCATCGAGGGAATTTACCGGTTGCTGCTGAGCGATTATGCCAACCCGGTGAACATTGGCAACCCGGATGAGATCTCGCTGAAGGATTTCGCTGAAGAAGTGCTGAAGCTCACGGGTTCGGGCGTTAAGATCAGTTACCAGCCATTGCCTGCCGACGATCCGAAACAAAGGAAGCCCGATATCACGAGGGCAAAAGAACTGCTGGGCTGGGAACCGAAGGTGCACCGTTCCGAAGGACTGAAGATCACTTATGATTATTTCCGTTCGTTACCTAAAGAAGAATTATTTAAACAACCAAAAGAATTCAACAGTAACAAATGATATACGATTCACTAGTTAAGAAGGAGGCAAAGATCGCTGTGATCGGACTGGGTTATGTGGGGCTGCCCATCGCGCTGGCATTCGGAAAGAAAGTTCCGGTGATCGGCTTTGATATCAGCAATAAGAAGATCGAAATGCTGAAACAGAGCATCGACCCGGGAAAGGAGATGCCGAAGGAAGCGTTTGAAGGAACCGATATCGTATTCACCGATTCGCAGGAGGAGCTGAAGCAGGCGAACTTTTTTATCGTGGCGGTACCTACTCCTGTAGATGAACACAATGTACCCGACCTGCGCCCGGTAAAGGGTGCGTCGGAAGTGATCGGCCGCGCATTGAAGAAAGGCGATTACGTGGTTTTCGAATCAACCGTATATCCCGGTTGCACCGAAGAGGATTGCCTGCCCATCATCGAAAGGCTGAGTGGATTGAAAATGGGTACTGATTTCAAGCTGGGCTATTCACCCGAACGGATCAACCCCGGTGACAAGGAACATACCCTGCAGAACGTGATCAAGATCGTTTCGGGCAGCGATGCCGAAGCGCTTGACCAGGTAGCAAAGGTTTATGAACTGATCGTAGAGGCAGGTGTACACCGCGCTTCAAATATTAAAGTGGCGGAGGCCGCAAAAGTGATAGAGAACACGCAGCGCGACCTGAACATCGCGCTCATGAACGAACTCTCGATTATTTTCGACCGGCTCGGCATCAATACTTTCGATGTGCTGGAAGCGGCGGGTACCAAATGGAACTTCCTGAAATTCTCACCGGGACTGGTAGGAGGGCATTGTATCGGAGTAGATCCTTATTATCTCACTTATAAGGCGGCGGAAGTTGGTTTTAACTCCCGTGTTATTCTTGCGGGACGGTATATCAACGACAACATGCCGAATTACCTGCACAAGAAAGTGCTGCAGCATGTGATCAGGTACAATGATAACGTCAAAGATTCAAAAGTGCTGGTTATGGGCGCTACGTTCAAG
>DASVBM010000210.1:0-8206 GCA_036375835.1 Chitinophagaceae bacterium
TTTGAGCCGGAGAACTACCAGCCATATGCGGGCGGCGCGATCCCGGCTGATAAAGGCTTTCTGAAGCTGGCAAAAAAAATCCCACTGCAGGAGTGGGATAATGCTTTTGATTTTTTCAGCAGTACGTATAACGAAATACAGCGGATATCAGGCGCCTAAGCGGTGGAACAGTTCCTTCACCTGGTATTCCCAGAGCCTTGACTGGTCCTTGATATCACCTTTTTCAGCGAAATCCTTAATCACCAGTATGGTCTGGTTGGTGATCTCTGTTTTTTCGATCCGGAACTCAAAATATTCGTCTTTGCCGGAGTGCAGCCAGTGGAACCTGATGAACTTGTCCTCCTCCTTCTCCACTACTTCTGCCTTGTCTGGTGTGCCGCCGTTCCAGCTGAAACTATACACATTTTCCCATTCGTCAACCTTATCCGCGAACCACTCCTGCAACCCCGCTGGTGTAGCCAGAAATTCGTACAGAATATTGGGTGAACATCGTACCGGGTACTCCAGCGTAAATAATTGCTTCTTACTCATTACTATCACTTTAGCTCCTTGTTTCTAGGGCTGCAATAATATTAAATAATTAATAGCTCCAAAATATTTTTTTCCGCTCTCGGTTAAGCTACAGCTTTTTACAAAACCTGCGCTGGTATTGCATGTTGCAACATTTTGTTTGCCAGGTTGTTCGCCAAAAATTATTTGGAAGGGATGTTTGTTGTTTGTTAAATTGTGTATGCAGACGTGACGTAGACATTGCAGCGGAGAACTAACATTTCCCACATACCCAAATACGTTCTACATGAGCATGCGTCAATTGAAGATCACGAAATCGATCACTAATCGTGAATCTCAGAGTCTCGAAAAGTACCTCCAGGAAATTGGTAAGGTAGACCTGATCACACCTGAAGAAGAAGTGAGCCTGGCAATGCGCATCCGCCATGGTGACCAGAAGGCGCTGGACAGGCTGGTGAAATCGAACCTCCGTTTCGTGGTTTCGGTTGCCAAACAATACCAGAACCAGGGTTTGTCGCTGCCAGACCTGATCAATGAAGGTAACCTCGGCCTCATCAAAGCCGCACTGCGCTTCGATGAAACCCGGGGCTTTAAGTTTATCTCCTACGCCGTCTGGTGGATCCGCCAGAGTATTCTGCAGGCACTCGCCGAACAAAGCCGTATCGTACGCCTTCCGCTGAATAAAGTTGGACTGACCAACCGCATCAGTAAAGCCTACCAGCAACTGGAACAGGAATATGAAAGAGAACCCACCCCCGAAGAGCTCGCGTCTATCCTGGAAATCAGCCTTGACGAAATAGCGGCCACTATGGGTATCGGCACAAGGCACGTGAGCATGGACACTCCCCTGCTCGATGGTGAAGACGGCACACTGCTCGACACCCTGGAAAATCCCAACGCCGAGAAAACAGACCGGCTGCTGGAACACTACGAATCACTGCAGACAGAAGTGCAGCGATCCCTGCAAACGCTTACCGACCGGCAAAAAGCAGTGCTCTGCTATTTCTTCGGCATCGGCGTGGAACACCCCCTTAGCCTGGAAGACATCGGCGAGAAATTCCACCTCACCCGGGAACGCGTGAGACAGATCAAGGATAAGGCAATCAATAAGTTGAAAACAACAACGCGCTGCAAGCACCTGAAGGTATATTTAGGATAATTGCTTGGGCATCCCGCATTATATTTGCAGGCTTATTTTAGTGAACTTAGGTTCACTTTTTTTATTGAATGAAATGCTGCAATTATGTTCCAGAGCTTAAGTGAAAGGTTAGAGGGCGCCTTTAAGAATCTGAAAGGTGAAGCAAGGATCAATGAGCTGAATATTGCCAATACCGTGAAGGACATCCGCCGTGCACTGGTGGATGCGGACGTGAATTACAAAATAGCAAAGGATTTTACCGACCGGGTAAAAGATAAGGCGACCGGCGAAAAAGTGATCAATGCGATCAGTCCCGGCCAGCTGATGGTGAAGATCGTGCAGGATGAACTCACCGAACTGATGGGTGGTACCGAAGCGGAGTTTAACCTCACCGGCAACCCTGCGGTAGTGCTGATCGCGGGATTACAGGGTAGCGGTAAAACGACTTTCTCCGGCAAGCTCGCCAACTACCTGAAAACAAAAAAGGGCAAGTCTCCTTTGCTTGTTGCAGCGGACATCTACCGCCCGGCGGCGATCGACCAGCTTACGGTCCTGGGTGGCCAGATCGGCGTAGACGTTTACAGTGAGCGCGAGAATAAGAACGCAGTGGAGATCGCTCAGAACGCCATCAAAGAAGCGAAATCAAAAAACAAGAACGTCGTTATCATCGATACCGCCGGCCGTCTTGCGATAGACGAGGCAATGATGACCGAGGTGGCGAACATCCGGAACGCGGTTAATCCGAACGAAATCCTTTTCGTTGTGGATTCCATGACGGGCCAGGACGCCGTGAACACCGCAAAAGCGTTCAATGACCGCCTGGATTTCACCGGCGTTGTGCTCACCAAGCTCGACGGTGACACCCGTGGTGGTGCCGCGCTCTCCATCAAATACACGGTAAATAAGCCGATCAAATTCACCAGCGCGGGGGAAAAGATGGAGACACTGGATGTTTTCTACCCCGACAGGATGGCGCAGCGTATCCTGGGCATGGGAGATATCACCTCGCTGGTAGAGAAAGCGCAGGAACAATACGACGAGGAACAGGCAAGAAAACTCGAGAAGAAGATACGCAGGAACCAGTTTGACTTTCAGGACTTCCTCGACCAGTTGCAGCAGATCAAGAAAATGGGTAACCTGAAAGACCTGATGGGCATGATCCCCGGCGTAGGTAAGGCCATTAAAGATATCGATATCAGCGACGATGCTTTCAAAGGAGTGGAAGCGATCATTAAGTCGATGACCCCCTATGAACGCAATAATCCGGACAGCATCAATGGCAGTCGCCGCCTGAGAATCGCGAAAGGTGCCGGCAAGGACATTGCCGACGTAAACGCATTCATGAAACAATTCGAACAGATGCGCCAGATGATGCAGGCGATGAATAAAATGCCGATGGGCAGGATGATGATGCCGGGAATGAAAAAATAACCGGTTATACCCTTTTTTTTCTGATAACGAGTTTAAACCAAACAACTATGAAACGATTATTCCTCGCTGGTTTTAGTTTTTTCCTTTTTGCACTGGCAGCGAATGCACAGACAGCGGAAAGCACACCCTCCGAACCAAAGCCGGTAAGCAAAGAAGAAAGGCAGAAGATGAAAGAGAAACAGGAAGCAGACCTCGCTGCTGCATTCCGCGAGCTCGGACTTTCCGACGAGCAGGTACAACAGGTTAAATCCGTAATGGAAGAAAGCAACCAGAAAAACAAAGCGGTGCGTGCAGATCAGTCACTGACTGAAGAGCAGAAGAAGGAAAAGATGAAGGAGAACAACGAAGAGAAAAACAACAGGATCAGGGAGATCCTGGGTGAGGAAAAATACAAACAGTTCAACGAGATCAGGCGGCGCCAGAAAAATGCCAACGAATCGATGAATACGCTGAAGCCGGCGGGCAACTAAGAGGCTGAATTTTTTTAAAGCATCCGGTTCACCCGGATGCTTTTTTTATTCGGGCAGTTCGATCACGTATGTTTTGCCAGGCTTCACCGCAAGCTTCGAAGACCTGAGCCAGGGATTGAGCAGCTTCAGCATTTTATAATTTGTTCCCTGTTGCCTGGCGAAGACCGCAAGGTCCGGTATGGATGATGTCACCTTCACTTCCCGGGTGTCGACGGGCGCATACAGGTCCTCCTCTTCCAGCGCGTAACCCATTTGTTGCGGGTTGCCCAGCAGCTGCTTAAATGAAAGTATGCGGAAGATATACCTGTTGGTTTCTTCGGGCAGCATCAGGTCGTAGTACTGCCTGGTGCCCTGGAAAGCTGCCTGCGCGTTGTAGCCGCCGATCCCGCAGTTATAAGATGCCGCCGCGGCTGTCCAGGAGCCAAATTTCCGGTAAGCCTGTTTCAGGTAAACACAGGCGGCATCGGTCGATTTACCCGGGTGAAACCTTTCATCAACATCATTGCTTATTTCAAGTTCGTAAGCCGGCGCTGTACCCGGCATAAACTGCCAGAATCCCTTTGCCCCTGCGCGGGAAGTGAGGTTCTGGATATTGCTTTCCGCCACGCAGAGGTATTTAAAATCCTCCGGAACGCCGTTGGCTTTCAGCCTGGCCTCGATCATAGGAAAATAGCGGTTCGCCAGCTTCAGCATATACAGAATGTTCTGCTGCTGGTAATAGTTGAAGAGCAGCTCACGGTCGAACGCTTCCCGGATCTCCCTTCGGTCCAGTGGCACTTTCTCTCCCGCGAACGACATGGTTTCCGGAAGCCTGGGCACCTTCCACTGGTAAGGCATCACGATGTTCCCGTCTTTCTTTGGAGCGCGGTCGGCGCTGCTTACAGGTGCCATCCGGCCAGGCAAAACACCTGCCGCCATAATTCCACAAAGGAAAACCGCCACCGGCTGTATAAATCTTTTCATAGGTATTGCAATTGAAGTGCGTTAAACCGGTTCAAAAACGGTGCCCTGCGGGGGGCAAACAGAACCGGGAACTATCGGCGTGCTGGTTACGGTTGCCGCCCCGTTGCTGGCGGCGAATAGTTAAACAGCTCAGGGTCAGCAGCAACAGCCCGGAATGTCGGCAACGATATCCCAAAAAGATATAATTTGTCTCTTACTGACATCAATCACTTGGTAGATTTGGGTCTATCCTTTACTTTCGCCTTCCTATTGTTAACCAAATTTCCTAACCCGGCTTAAATTTCTATTTAAGATGGCAGTCAAAATGAGACTTCAGAGGCACGGAAGTAAAAAGAGGCCTTTCTACTTTATAGTAGTTGCCGATGCCCGTGCACCCAGAGATGGTAAGTTCATCCAGAAGGTTGGAACTTACAACCCCTTAACAGTACCAGCAACGATTCAACTGGATCGCCAGAAGGCGCTCGAGTGGCTCCACAAGGGCGCTCAGCCTACTGACACCGTGAGAAGGATTCTGTCTTTCAAGGGAGTGTTGTATCTAAAGCACCTGTTGCGTGGTGTGAAACTCGGTCTGTTCGACGAAGCTACAGCGATGACCAAATTCCAGAGCTGGCACGAAGAACACGAAGCGAATATCCGCCGCAGAAACGAGGAGCACAGAAAGCAGCGTAGAAGCAGCAGGCAGCAATACACTCCTGCAGTAAAACGAGTAGAGAACGTTGAGCAACCCGCAGCACCTGCCGAGAATACCGGTGGAGAAGCAGAAGCTTAATTCAATACATTGCTTTGCATGAAACCCTTCGATTCCGAAGGGTTTTTTGTTTTGAACCGCAGATAATTAAGAGAAAGGGAGTTTCGCAGAGAACTTTATGGTATCAGCTTTCCTGGTTTCAGGGTGTCAACTGTTGCGGTGCACTCTTGTCCGGAGTATCGCTGTTGCCTCGCTGTGCTTTTTTACTTTTTACTTTTGACTTTTTACTTTTGACATTTCACTTTTGACTTCTCACTTTTGACTTTTGCAATACATTTGCATCAAACCTGAATATATGCCAGAGCAACCACAACAGGCACAGAACCAGCTGAACATCGAAATCAGTGAAGAAGTAGCGGAAGGGTCGTATGCGAACCTGGCGATCATCACCCACAGCCATGCGGAATTTGTGATGGATTTCGTGAACGTGATGCCTGGCACACCCAAGAGCCGCGTAAAATCAAGGATCATATTCACCCCGATGCATGCTAAACGCTTCATGCGGGCGCTGCAGGAAAATATCGAGCGCTACGAAACGGCAAACGGATCCATCAAAGACCTCGAACAGATCGAGATACCGCTGAATTTCGGTGGGCCAACGGCGCAGGCTTAGTGATGTTAGGCGTTAGGCTTTAGGCTTTAGGCGTTAGACGTTAGGCTTTAGGGAACAAAGTTTAGTTTTTAAGCTCCAACTGGTTTTTGGGTTAGCAGCTTGTTCACTTTGAGAGTAGCCTGCTAAATCCTTCAATTCTTATCCGCTTTTTGTAAATTCAAGGTCCCTAAACCACCTTTATGTCTTCCTACAGGGATTGGCTCGCATACCAGAAATCATATCAACTGGCGATGCATATATTCGTTGTTACGAAAGATTTTCCTCCTGAAGAGAGATTTTCACTGACAGATCAGATCCGACGATCATCGAGATCAGTCTGCACCAATCTCGGAGAAGCGTTCAGACGAAGAAAGTATAAAAATTATTTCATTTCGAAGCTGAATGATAGTGAATCTGAAAATTCAGAAACGCAGGTATGGCTTGACTTTGCTTTGGACTGCGATTATCTGACCAGTAGCAATCATGTACAGCTTACTCATCTGAATGATGAGGCCAGCAAATTGATCTGGTACATGATCAACAATCCTGAAAAATTCATGTAGTTAAAAAAACCAATCGTTGATCGCTTTATTCAACACTACAGGTTGATTAACTGCAGGCCGATAGATCCGCAGAACAGGATAAATTATCCTGAAACTTTCATTAATAAAAAGATCTGCAATGATCAAATAACGCTCCGCCTGTCGCCCGCGTATAACCACTATTTATCTGTAAGTTTATCCTGCCGACAACCTTTAACCCGAGTGCGCCTAACGCCTAACGCCTAATATCTCTGTCATGTCCTAGAAAAAGTTGACACTATTATTATTACTATTAACTTTTTCTTTTTTTGCTTCTTTTTTTCTTTTTTGCAATCCACGTTAATATGTGGATATCTCATGCTGCATGCACATGGGCCGGGATCCGTAAACCAAGTGACCAATGCGGCCTTTTTTCATTGTATGCTGTGATCGCTTGTCTCACGGCTAACAATGTGTCATTTTGATTATTAAATGTCTCATCCAGGCCGTATTCGCCTTTCAAGATACCATTCACTCTTTCAGCCATTGCGTTCTCGTAGCAATTCCCAGCTGCAGCCATGCTGATCTTTACCTTCCGCCCTTTTAGAATATTTACGTATTGCTTACAGCAGTATTGAACGCCTCGATCAGAATGGTGGATCAATTGTCTTGAATCTTTCTTTTGCCTCATTGCCATCGAGAGCGCACGCTTTGCACCTTCGATTGAAAGCGAATGGCTCAGATTCCAACCGACTATCTTTCTGCTATAGCCATCCGTCAGCAACGACAGATAAACGAATCCTGACCGGGTTCGCAAATATGTAATATCACTTACCCACAACTCGTTAGGTCGCTTTGGCCGCCAGTCTATAATTTCATTTTTGTAGACTCTGAAGCCATGATAAGAGTTCGTGGTGACGGCATACTTACGTCTACGTTTAACCAGTAAACCATTTCTACCCAGCACATCAAAGAACTTATCCCTCCCAAGCGTCATATCATTTGCAAGCAGGTCGCTACTTAGCAAGGAGTACAGCTTCTTTCCACCGATTTTCTTGTGCTGCCGACGCTGCTGCTGCACCATCTCCACTATCACGGCTTCCTTTCGATCAGTCTTGGATTTAACGACTGTTGCTTTGTAAAAGGCCTGCCTGCTAATCTTAAAGTAGCTGCATAGTTTGCTTATTGCGAATTCTGTTGAGAGTCGTTTGATGATTTCTCTCCAAAGTTTTTTTTTAAATCTGTATTATACAGCTTATTCGCTTCTTTGATTAACTCTTCCAGGCAACGCTTCTCCAGATGCGAATCAGCCAAGGCTTCCTTCAGCTTTTTAATCTCAGCCTGCATTGCTTTTAAACGGTCTTTTTCTCCCACAGTTTCAACTTTTACAACCTTGTTTAGTAATTGATTTTTGCCAAACTTACGAACCCAATTTTGGATTGTCTGACCTCCCTGGATTCCATACCGGCGTCGCAATGATCCATAGGACTCTCCTTCGTCTTCTAACTCTTTTACTATCTGTTGCTTGAAGCTAAGACTGTACCTAACAACGGTTTTTCCTTCTTTTGCCATTTTTACCTGATTTTGGGTGACTAATTTGTCAACCTATATCAGGACAAGACACTAATGCCTAACGCCTAATGCCTAACGCCTAACGCCTAATGCCTAATGCCTAACGCCTATTTATTAGCGAGCTGCCCACAAGCCGCATCGATATCCTTACCCCTGCTGCGGCGCAGTCTTACATTCACCCGGTTTTTCTCCAGGTGCTGCATAAACTTCATCGTGGTTTCTTCATCGGGCTTCGTGAATTTAGCGGCTGCGATCGGGTTA
>DASVBM010000401.1:0-7041 GCA_036375835.1 Chitinophagaceae bacterium
AGCTGGTTACTCACCCAGTTTGAGCCATCGTATGTTTTTATGGAAGCGGCGCCCGTGCCATCGAAGCCATTGATTGCTGTTCCCCCGGTAATTTGTGTACCATAACCGGGGTTTGGGTTTCCTGACGTAGTTCCTTCCTGCCAGGCGGCGTTGATGCTGGTTCCTGTAACCGTTGGAGCAATGAGGCGCCAGGCCCGTTTAGGTGAAGGGCCACCTATAAAACGCTCCGTGGTTACATAATCGGCATTCAGTAATGCACCGGTAATGCCGGGTATCGTTGCAGTACCATCGATCGAGGACCGCAACGTTACATGCTGGTGATTGAAGTCGGCGGTGCCGGCAACCGAGAAAGAAACACCTGCGGCGATGTTCATTGAGCTGCCGGTATTCATGGTGAAGGTCCGTGATGCAGCCACACTGAAGTCGCTGTTCAGAGACAAGGAAGCGTTATTGCCCACGGTCCAGTTGATGTTTGATGCGTTGAGTGTACCGCCGGTCCTGCTGAAAGTTGAACTGGCCCCGGTGAAAGCAAGGTTCAGTTGGGAGCCGGGGCTGGTATTCGTGTGAGTAAAGGTTCCACCTGCCTGCGTGAAATTCCCGCCGATTGACAGGTTGAACTGCCTGTCGGCGGTTGTGCCTGATGAGCCATTCACCGTTCCGCCCGAGATCACCAGGTTTCCCGCGATCGTCAATGTATATATAGTGTTGGTGCTGAGCCGCAGCTCGAAGCCGTTTGTGGACAATACCGTAAGGTTGCCTGCAATGGTGGATATCGCACCATTGAGGTTCACATTCGAGGTGTTGTGCTGCAGGTTGATAATAAGATTGCCGAAGCTGATTCCCGAGGGACCGGTTGAATTGGAGTTGCGTAATTCAACGGTGCTGTTCAGTGCAAATGCCTCCACGCCTTTGAATATTGTGCTGCCAAAGGCGAACGGGTTGTCGTGTATATAAGTACCACCATTGTCGATCTGGAACGTGGTTGCTGCAGAGAGAATAACGGAGTCGGTGGCGATCAGCGTTCCGCCATTCTCTATCCACAGCCTTGCTCCGCTTCCGGAGATACTCCAGGTACTGCCTGTCGTCAGCTGGTGACCGTTCTGCACCACGAATACGTCGCCGGCTGTAAATACAGCGGGTGAGCTTCCGCCACCGGCGCGCAGGCTGTTCCAGTTGCCTGGCTGGCAGGGATCGGAGCCAGCCTGGGAATAATATACTGTTGCCAGGCTGGCCATTGGCAGCAATAAGAAATAAAGCAGGCAGCAGGAGGGGTGCAGCTGTTTCATGCGGGTAAAGGGTTTAATTCAACTACAAGGCTTCCCTGGCAGGAACGTCAAGGTAGAAAGGAAAACAGGCGAAATAAAGAGAGGACGGTCGACAAATTGTCAAATGCGAGCGGACAAAAAGTATCAGGCGTTAACACCGAACAACCGGTCTGCATTCCGGCTGGTGATCTCAGCGATCTCTTCAACAGGTAGATTTTTAGCGGCAGCGACGGTTTCGGCTACGTAAGTGATATAAGCGCTTTCATTTCTTTTACCCCGGAAAGGAACCGGCGTAAGGTAAGGAGCGTCTGTTTCCAGAACGAGGTGTTCAGGAGCGATATGGCTGAGCAGTTCAGCAAGGCCGCTTTTCTTATAGGTAACAACACCGCCGATACCGAGGTAAAATCCCAGGTCAATAATCTGCCTGGCTGATTCGAGGCTGTCGCCGAAACAATGGAACACACCGGTGAGGCCACGCCTGGCAAAAGGACGAACCGTATCTATGCATTCCTGCATGGCATCCCTGGAATGAATGACTATTGGAAGCTGGTAGTGCAATGCCCATTCCATCTGTTGGCGGAATGCGGCGTATTGCTGTTCAACATGCGATTTGTCCCAGTAAAAATCCAACCCGATCTCACCTACCGCAGCGAAACGCTTTTCAGAGAGCCAGCGCTCCACCGCGGCGAGTTCCTCAGCCACGTTCTCTTTTACCGAACATGGATGTAATCCCATCATGGGAATGCATACGGAAGGCCAGGCATCAGCCAACGCAAACATGGAGGCGGCCGTTGTGCTGTCGATCGCAGGCAGGTAAAATCGTTCAACGCCACGCTGCTTCGCCCTTTCCAGCATTGCTGCCCGGTCGGAGTCGAATTCAGGTAAGTACAGATGACAGTGAGTATCAATCAGCCGCATAATAACACCAGGGTTTAATAACAAACGTTCGTTCAAACGTATCCAGTAAAATTACGGGAGCAGAATCTGAACCGATTTTTTAAGGCGCATGCATTACAAGAAAATATAATAACAATTATCTTTGGCTCAGTTTTCATAAGGTACGGATTAAAATCGGGCTGGAGTTTTCACTCCGGCCCAACTTTTTTTAAAGGCTCCGTTTTCCTTTTTTATCTGATCTGCTTTTCCAGGTAAGCAACCTGTTCGTCGATCGCGGCAGCGTTGGCCGATTTGTTTCTCTTCGACAGTTTACGATTCTTCAAAGTAGTGAACTCGCGGTTCATCGCTTCGCGGAAGCCGGGAACAAAAGGCGCAAGACGCTCGCGGAATTTCACCAGCATGTCTACTCCTTTTTTGAAGTTGTCGGTGTTCTCCACGCGTGCCAGGTAGATCAGGAATGCATTCACTTTAGAAAGCTGGTCAAATACCGCCGCGTTTTCGAAGTCTTCATACATCTCATCGAAGTCCGCGTCTGTCTTCGTGTAGATCTCCGCAACGTTGAGCGCGTTTTCCAGTGCACCTTTCGCATCTTTCTGCAGTTCGGGTAACAACGCGAGTGCGGCGTCTTCATCGATCTCGAAAAGCGCGAGCAGTGCAGAGCCGGCAACCGTGTAAGAGGAATCTTTTACGCTGCGCAGGAACAGGTCGCGGTAGCGTTTGTCTTTGAGACTACCCAGCAGGTCTATCGCGTCGGCTCTCACGATACGGTTAGGATCGGAAACAGCCATAGTTTCAATTTTCTGCCGGGTATTCGCATCCATAACGGAATCGAAAAGTGCGGTAACCGCCTTTCTCCTGATGAGGAAGTAGGGATCGCTCAGCGCGTCTTTGATCAGTTGCGTTGCCGCCGGCTGGGGCATGGCGCCTCTTGCAAAGTCCACTGCTTCGTTACGGTCGAGGAATGTTTTTGCATAGCGGTACTGGTGTATATACTCTTCCAGTGTCTTATTGTCTTTTTTTACAGCGAGCAGAACCTTGTCTGCGTCGATATTCACCAGGTCCGGCTTTTTGTTGACGGTATAAAACAAGGTGTCGTGCAGGTGCGAGATCTCTTCCTCGAAGCGTACTTTGTTGGGTCCGTCATAAATCTCAACCGCCATCGGCAGGCGAAACAGCTTACCGGTTTTCTGAACCTGGTCTATGTATACGGAAACCTGGTGCGTGTCTTCGTCGTAGTGGTAACGGATCTCCAGTTCCGGGTGGCCGCTGCCGAAGAACCACTGGTTGAAGAACCAGTTCCAGTCTTTACCGGTCACTTCTTCGAAGGCCAGCCTGAGCTTGTCGGCGTTACCATTTCCGAATTTATTCCGCGTGAGGTAGAGGTTGAGTGATCTGAAAAATGCGCTGTCGCCTGCGTAGTTCCTGAGCATGTGGAGGATCCTTCCACCTTTGTTATAACTCACCGCGTCGAACATGTCTTCCTTGTCGCGGTAGTAATAGCGGATCAGGTCGCGGGAAGGATTATCTCCGCGCAGATAACCGGCAACCTCGTTGAGTCCCTGTTCATCCGCGGCGTCTTTGCCATACTTGTGTTCACGCCAGAGGTATTCGCTGTAATTGGCGAAGCTCTCGTTCACCGGCAGGTTGCTCCAGCTCTCCGCCGTTACCAGGTCGCCGAACCAATGGTGAAACAGTTCGTGGGCGATCACGTCTTCCCAGCGGTTGCCGTCCACCAGTTCCCTGGCGTTCTGCTGCGCGCTTTCCTGGTGCAGTGTTGCAGTCGTGTTTTCCATTGCGCCGCTTACATAGTCGCGAGCGGTCATCTGTGAATACTTCACCCATGGATATTCATAGCCGAGGAGCTTCGAATAAAAGCCGATCATTTCCGGTGTGAGACCAAATATTTTCCGGGCTACTTTCTCGTAAGGTTTCTCCACGTAATAGCTCACTTCCTTACCCTTATAACTGTCTTTAACGATCGCGTAGTCTCCAACGCCGATGAAAAAGAGGTAAGGCGCGTTTGGCAGTTCCATTTTCCAGCTATCGGTGCGCGTACCGTCGCTGTTGTTTTTCCGGCTGGTGAGTTTACCGTTGGACAGTGTTACGTATTTAGCCGGCACGGTGAGGTTAAACTCCTGGGTGCTTTTCTGGTTGGGTTTATCGATGGTAGGGATCCACACCGAGTTGGCTTCCGTTTCACCCTGCGTCCATACCTGGGTGGGCTTATCTTTTTCTTCACCGAGGGGATTGATGAAGTAAAGTCCTTTATCGTTTTTGATGGCCGCGCTGCCGCCGTTGCCCTGGTATTCATCCGGCCGTGCGATATAGTCTAAGAATACCGTGTATTTTTCATTGTTTTTATACGTGCGGTCCAGGGCGATCTGCAGCTGCATGCTGTCTGTGTACTGGTAAGGCAGCGGAATGTTCTTTCCTCCTTTAACCATCGCAACGCTTTTGATGATCATCCCTTTCGCGTCGAGTGTAAGGCTGTCGGTGGGGTAGAAATGCGGCTTCAGTGTGAGCCAGGCTTTTCCAATGAGCCTGCTGTTGGTGTAATCCAGTTTTGCGTCGAGCCTGGTATGTACCAGGTCATTCACTTTTGTAGCGAAGGCCCGGTATTCGGTTTTCCAGGAAGTATCGGCTGTTTCGGCGTGCGGGTTAAACTGTGCGTGTACGTTCAGTGCAAGTAAGCAGCAAAGGACCAGCGTTAAATTTCTCATGAATCAGGTATTGTTATGTGGTGCAAATTTATCCTGAGCCGCAAACTATATACCCTAATTTTTGTGAAAGGCAATCAGTTACAAGCCTTAGCTTTGAAACATGCCCCGGTATTTTATCGAGCTCAGCTATAAAGGAACAAACTACAGCGGCTTCCAGGTGCAGGAAAATGCTAAAACGATCCAGCAGGAGGTTACGGAAGCGCTGGCTACGATCTACCGGCAGCCTTTCCAGCTCACCGGCTCATCGCGGACAGATGCCGGTGTACATGCGTTGCAGAATTATTTTCATTTCGATACCGGGCTGGAACTGCGTTCAAGAGAGTTGTATAACCTGAATGCCCTGCTGTCTCCGGATATCGTTGCCAAAGCCTATTATAAGGTGGACGATACGGCCCACTGTCGTTTCGGCGCCGTGGCAAGGCAGTATAAATACTTCATTTACAATACAAAGCAACCATTCCTGTATGACCGGGGCTGGTATTATCCTTACCGGATCGATACGGCTTTGCTGCATGAGGCGGCGGAGATGGTGCTACGGCATACCGATTTTACCAGCTTTGCCAAGCGCAATACACAGGTAAACAATTTCAACTGTCGGATAACTGAGTCATTCTGGAGCAATGAGGGTGACCAGCTGGTGTACCAGGTAAAGGCCAACCGGTTCCTGCGGGGTATGGTGAGGGCATTGGTTTCCAGCATGTTAAAGCTTGCCCGGGGATCCATGGACCGGGCGGCATTCCGGGAGCTGCTGGAAGGGGGAAGGCCTTCGGCGGCCGATTTCTCTGCACCGCCGCAGGGATTGTTCCTGGTGGCGGTGGTGTTTCCGGAAGGCTATCTGGGGGAGGTAGCGTAGGGTAATGGGGGGTGTTGGTTGAACGAGGAGTTATTGAAGCGGTGTGGGATGAATCAGTGTAACGGGTCTGTGATGATATTGGTTCACAAGCGATTAGGTCTATAAAAGCCAGGGAATAGCCGGCGGTAGGGACCGGATGAGCGACAGGGGCGCGTATGACAATAAAAAAAATATGTTGTTCCAGATGCTTGCTGGCTGCGGGTTTCGATGTGTTTAACAAACGATTTTCCGAAAAACATTTGGCGGGGGAGGATGCGCCCTTATCTTTGCACCCCGCAAATGAAAAATGAGCGGCCAGTTCTTAAAAATAAAAGCTAAAGCGGTAAAGAAACTTTGCCGGTAAAGCAGGGCAGATTAGTTTTGTCCTCCGCCTTTAAAAAAGGTGGTAGTTCTTGAAAAAAGAAATGTAAAAAGCGAGAAAATTTTCGAAAGAAAATTTGGTTGGAAACCACATCCACTTATCTTTGCACTCCCGTTTAAAAAACGCGGTTGTTCTTCAAAAAGAAAATGCAAAAGCTGAAGAGATTTTCGAAAGAAAATTTGCCAGAATACTTCAGACACCTATCTTTGCAGCCCGCTTGTAAAAAGCGGTTAGTTCTTCAGAAAAATAGAGTGATTTTTACTCCAGATTAATTCGAAGAAATTCGAAATAAAATTTGGTAGAAATAAAAAGGCGGTTACCTTTGCAACCCCGATCGAAAAACGGGGCGGCAGAATACGCCGAAAGATCTTTGAAAGTTTGGAAGCAACAGTACACAAATACTAGTTATTTGTGGTAAGGTTAAAACGTAACAAGAAATAAATCCGACGTTAATTTCAATTTATTGAGACTAATAGTCAGATCAAACAACATTTACAATGGAGAGTTTGATCCTGGCTCAGGATGAACGCTAGCGGCAGGCTTAATACATGCAAGTCGTGGGGCAGCAGGGGTAGCAATACTCGCTGGCGACCGGCAAACGGGTGCGGAACACGTACACAACCTTCCTTCAAGTGGGGAATAGCCCAGGGAAACTTGGATTAATACCCCGTAACATATAGAGGTGGCATCTCCTTTATATTATAGCTCCGGCGCTTGATGATGGGTGTGCGGCTGATTAGGTAGTTGGCAGGGTAACGGCCTACCAAGCCTACGATCAGTAGCTGATGTGAGAGCATGATCAGCCACACGGGCACTGAGACACGGGCCCGACTCCTACGGGAGGCAGCAGTAAGGAATATTGGTCAATGGACGCAAGTCTGAACCAGCCATGCCGCGTGAAGGATGAAGGTCCTCTGGATTGTAAACTTCTTTTATATGGGACGA
>DASVBM010000488.1:0-8335 GCA_036375835.1 Chitinophagaceae bacterium
ATTCCTGATGGCCACCTCTGCAATCGGGCCGGGATTCCTTACGCAAACCGCTGCGTTCACAGAAAAGCTGGCGGCCAGTTTCGCTTTTGTCATTCTGGTATCTGTCCTGCTGGATATTGGCGCGCAGCTGAACATCTGGCGGCTGCTCACCTTCACGGGCAAACGTGCACAGGAACTCGCGAATGATCTGATGCCCGGCCTTGGTTACCTGTTGTCTGCGCTAGTGGTGATGGGCGGACTCGTCTTCAACATCGGCAATATCGCGGGATGCGGCTTAGGGTTGAATGTGCTCACGGGCATGAAAGTCGAATACGCCGCTGCACTGAGCTGCGGAATCAGTATGTTACTCTTCCTGATGAAAGATGCAGCAAAGGCAATGGACGTCTTCGTGAAACTGCTCGGGCTTGTTATGATCGTGCTTACCGGTTGGATTGCCCTGCGTTCAGGTCCCCCGGTTGCTGAAGCCCTTTACCGCAGCATCATACCAGCCAGGATCGATCCCGTGGCCATCATCACCCTGGTCGGTGGTACTGTAGGCGGCTATATCTCTTTTGCCGGTGCGCACCGGCTGATAGACGCGGGGCTGAAAGGCAGCGCAGCGCTTCCGCAGGTGAACCGAAGCGCGGTGAGTGGCATCCTCATTACCGGACTCATGCGCGCGATCCTCTTTCTAGCCGCGCTCGGTGTGGTGCACCAGGGCTTCCCGCTCGACACAGGCAACCCGGCCGCCAGTGTTTTTCAGCTGGCCGCCGGAAATACAGGTTATCGCTTCTTCGGACTCGTGATGTGGTGTGCTGCCATTACATCAGTGGTAGGGGCGAGCTATACCTCGCTTTCGTTTCTTCGCAGCTTTCACCCGGCAATCGAAAACAACCAGCGGCTACTCACCGCCACATTCATTTTGATGGCAACCGTCCTGTTTATCGCAGTGGGCCGGCCAAGGGAACTGCTGATCACCGCAGGCACGGTGAATGGGTTTATCCTGCCCGTAGCCCTCGCGATCGTGCTGGTAGCAATGCGTAAACAAATACGCGCCGCGGCTTTTCATAACCCTCCGTTGCTCACTATCGCCGGCTGGGTGGTTGTGGCAGCGCTGGCCGTGATGGCAGTGATCACGCTCTTATAGGAAATGCCCTGCCCGGATCCAACCGGTAATCTTTTCCCGGGCTAAAGTCTGGAAGGGTTCGTACGCTCTTCGCTCAGACCACATCCTTCTGGTGCCTGATAATGAAATCTATAATCTCATCCTGGCTCAGGTTGATCCGGCTGAGCGCATCCTGTATATCATCACGGCTCACCTGCGCGGCGAAAGAAGGAGTCTTCAGTTTCTTCACTATACTTTTTACGTCCATGCCTTCATAGCGGGTTGGCCGGATCAGTGCAGCCGCATGAATGAAGCCCGAGAGTTCATCAAAGGCGTAGATCATATGATCCATCCGGTTTTGCGGTTCCACGCCAAAATAGGAAGGACCGTGTGAAGCGATGCAATGAATCACCTCGGAGTCGATATTTCTTCGTTCCAGTTCTTCGATGATAACCCGGCAGTGATCGTCGGGGAACTTCTCCCAGTCGGCATCGTGCAGCAGCCCGGCAAGTTCCCACTTGCGCGCGGTTTGTTCATCTGCGCCTTCTTTTTCCAGGGCCCAGGCTTTCATCACCGCGGCTACCTGTTTCATGTGCAGTCGCAGCCTTTCATTCGGAACCCAGTCTTCGAGCAGTTGATAAGCCTCCTCAACAGGCATCAGGTTGCCTGCATTTTTCGGATCACCGAACGTCGAACGGCCAAGAAGGTGCGGCATGTGTTTTTTTGCGAAAATAGATGTTTTGCCACCGAAAAGCCTATAGCGGATAGCGCGAAAAAAGTATCCGATAACCCCGATCTTTTTAGCCGCGACTATGGCTGCCTGTTGCTGACTTCGAGCTGGACAACAGCATATGGCTCTCCGAAAACTTTGGAAAAGTTCAATCCAGCACTGACTCCGCCCCCCTCACGCTCCCTGATACGCCTTCTCCACACCATGCAGGTCCAGCTTCACCATCTGCATCATTGCCTGCATTGCCCTTGTTGCCTTTTCCTTGTCGGGATCCTGCATCAGCCGGATGATCTTGTCGGGTACGATCTGCCAGGAAAGCCCAAACCGGTCTTTCAGCCATCCGCAGGCCTGGGCGGTACCTCCGTCCATAAGCAGGTCCCAGTATTTATCCACCTCCTCCTGTGAGTCGCAGTGAACGACAAACGAAACCGACTCATTGAATTTGAACTGCGGTCCACCGTTCATCGCGGTGTAGTCCTGGCCAAACAACCTGAATCCTATTGTAAGTACGGTGCCGGCTTTCCCTGGCATGTTTTCCGGCCATCTGAAGATCTCGGTGATCTCCGCATCGGGAAAGATGCGCGTATAGAAGTTGACGGCTTCTTCAGCGTTGTCGTCGAACCAGAGGAAGGGAGTGATCTTTTGCATATTGAAAGTTTTACCGGACAAAGATCACCAGACGAATCCGGACCCTGGCGGTGTGGTTACGACAAAAAAGAGCCGAAATCCGACAGGAAGATGCCCTCAAATGCTACCTGAACGCCACAGCCCTCTACTCTACAACAATCCCAAACTCCCTGGCCTGTATCCGCAGCAGCTTTTCCATTTCCGTTTCCAGTGTTGACGCTCCATTTGTCCCTCGTCTTCTCTTTTCATCATTGATGTAGTTGTTACGCAGGGCGTGCAGGTCTGTAAGTTCCTGCCGGATATTATTTCGCTCCGTAGTTTTCCGGATCACAACGATTTGGAGCGCCTGTTTCGATTTTCCTTTCAGGCTGTCCGGCAATGTGCTGGTGTCCACCCGTGATAATACGGTGCTGTCGGCGGAATAGGCATCCACCAGGTCCCAGCCCGAATTGTCGTACACCCCTCTCATCACTTTGGCCTCGTTGCGCTGCATCAGTGCACGGCGGCTGACAGCTGCGTTGGCTTTATCCATTGCTTCCTGTCTTGCCTTATTGGCTGCGCCGGAATAACCGTAGCCGATATAAGTGGCATTCAGTTTTTCATTCAGTACATAAAGCGCGCTGTCGTAAGGCGTTTCAATATCCTCTGTTCGTTCTTCCTGGTTAATATTCGTAAAGCTTCCCGTTCCGCATTCATTATTGAGTTTCCAGTGCTCGGCTATACCCTGTGCGCGGTCACCACAGTAGATGGTGTTTACGATCACGCCTTTCTGCTTCGCGATGGCGCAGGCCTGCGTATAAGGAGTGCCGCCCTGCAGGAAGTCTTCGTTGCCGGCGATAAATATCACCTTGTAATTGCCGGGTGCGGGATCCCAGTTCAGTTCTTCCAGCGAGGTTTTGATCACCTGGCCACAGTATTCGTCGCCGCCATCTGTGGTGAGACTGAACAGCGTTGCCGAAAGCTTATCCAGGTCGGTAGTAAAGCCGCTGAGTTGTTTTACATATCCTGTTTTGCCGTCTGCATCGGTTCTGCCATATTCATACAACGCAATCTCTATCTGCGGCGGCTGCTGGTTATTATCGCATTTAGCCTTGCCAAGTGTGGTTACCATGTTCCATAGTTGTGCTTTGGCCTGTTCAATAAGTCCCTCCATGCTTCCGCTCACATCGAGCAGGATAGCCACCTGTACTTTTTGACTGGCGGTATTGCGATTGAACTGGTCATTATTTTGTCTAACCCCCGACGGGAGATTGATAACCGAAGTGCCGGCAAATACCAGCAGAAGACCGAGGAGTTTCATAAACACTGTTTTTTGCGTTTAAAAATTTTCAGGCACAGTGGCCCGGCAGTTGACCCCGCACTGTTGAAAGCGCGGTCCGGCAACTGGCAATGCAGGTTTCTTCTATCAGATGCCCGGGTACACGGTTTTGCATAATTGCATCCAAAGAAAGTAAAACCAGGCAGGGCTGCTCTTTGAATGCCGGTTCGTACTTTAGTATGCGATGAAACTGTCGCGCCGGAATTTCTGGATTGTCCTGCACCTCTCGGTGTTATTGCTGTTTCTGGCCTGGCAGTTACTCTGGCTGGTGGCAGGAGTGAAAACGGAAGCAGTGGTGACCGGCTTCTCGGAACCGTCAAAGGATTTGCCTGTTGTTTTTATGTTCGTGGAATATAACTCAGGTAGTTTTATCCATCAAACCTCGTTTATATACGACCAGGACGTACACGGTTACCGAACAGGTGAGGTGATAGAAATATCCTACCTGTCGTTTGCTGCCGGCTCCTCGAGGCTGCCGGGCTTTACCGCTGGCGACGCGGTAGCAGCCATGTCATACGCCCTGGTGTTATTTGTAACAGGCCTCATATTCCTGATACCGAATTATCTCGTTGGCAAATACAGCTATTTTGTTATCTCCGGCAGCTTCCCCTTCGTAAAACATCACAATGAAAAGCCAATCACCCACTGGGAAACAGTAAACCGGATAGTGCGCGCGAACCTTGTAGCCGGTTACGTTGAAAAGTTCATGTTCCCGTTCGTCGTTTCAGCCGTCGCCGCCTTATTACTCTACTTGTTTACATGGAGCGTGACGGTTGTCGTGTTGAGTTTTATTTGCGGCATCGTTTCAGGAATCATCAGGGCCGTCCGCTGGAAACAATCACTCCAGCCCGGAGATGATGAACTGGAGGTCCTGGATGTTCTCCATAATTCCGATGACAAGGAAGGATATTAGATGATTAACTAACGGAAAGGAATTGGCAGGGTTTACCTGAGGGGTACAAGCAAAAATGGAGAGGGGTGGTGCTGATTGGACGATTCTGCTTTCGTTTTAAATGTAGCTACCGGCCCGGGGTTTTGGGGTTGCCGTGTAACGTCTGTGACAGGTATTTGATCGCTGGGTTTACCAGACCTCACCCCTAACCCCTCTCCTGAAGGAGAGGGGCATATGTTTATCTTATTTACCGGCATAAAGGAAACTTTAGGTTTGCGATCCTTAATGGGCTCGGAAAAATCAGGAAACGGCCAATCCGTTTTCCTTGACAAATTCAAGTATTGTTTTCAGGACCTGTTCGATATTCTTTTCAACCTCTTCGTTGGTGAACCGCAGCACCCGCACATGCTGAAAACTTAGATCCCTGGTTCGCCAATGATCTTTTGTTTTCACTTCTTCCCGATCATGTATCGATCCATCAACTTCAATTGTGAGTTTATGCTCGTGGCAAAAGAAGTCCGGGATATAAGTCCCTATCGGGTGTTGCCTCCGGAACTTCAACCCTTCCAGCTTTCTGTTTTTAAGTTGTTGCCACAGTATCTTTTCAGCATTCGTCATATTTTTTCTCAACCCTCTCGCGTGTTCAAAAATACCGGGCGTTGCTCCCTCGGATAAGTTATCTCTCTGATTGCCCATACTATGCGTTTTGAACAATTACAAAATATAATAATTATTAGATATGTCACTGTTTTCTGCCAAAAGATGTTTTTGTTTAGTGTTCTCGTTCACGGATTCATAAGCTATCCCGTGAACAATGCTTTTCATATATAATGCAGACCGATCAAAGCCGGATGTATTGCCCCTCTCCCCTGGGAGAGGGGTTAGGGGTGAGGTCTTTCAGATAGAACTGCAGCGCTGGTATATATGAATGTCTTCCTTGAATTACTGCATCACATCGATCTGTATTCCGGATCAGAAAAGTTGGAATGCCACGGAAGACTATAATGATCGTCCTGCGCTTCACTATCGCACATCCCCTTCCGGCCGGACCTATTCCTTCAATGATACAGTTCACCGCAATTATTTAAAATTATATATACTATTACCGTCATATAACTTGCCGGTAACCATTCATCCGGAAATTTCAGGTTATCACCGAATTACCAGATCTGTCAAATAGCCGAATTTGCTAATTAATTAATTTGCCCTCCATGAAGCACATACTCCTCGCTGCAGCGCTGGCGGCCCTGGTTTTCGCCGGCCCCGCGTATTCCCAGGAAAAGAAAAAATGGGATGTCAATAATCCGCCTGCCGGTAATTACAAAGAAGTTTCCTTTACCGTACACGAAGGCACCTGGATGAGCCTCGATGTTTCACCCGATGGGAAAACCATCGTGTTCGACATGCTGGGCGACATCTACCAGTTACCTGTCACAGGCGGCGAGGCCAAACCACTCCGCACCGGTATCGCTTTCGAAGTGCAGCCCCGTTTCTCGCCCGACGGCAGGAAAATACTCTTCACTTCAGACGCGGGTGGCGGTGACAATATCTGGATCATGGATGCCGATGGAAGCAATGCTCACCAGGTAACAAAGGAAAGCTTCCGCCTGCTGAATAACGCGGCCTGGACTCCCGACGGGCAATACATCGTTGCGCGTAAACACTTTACTTCCGGCCGTTCACTGGGTGCCGGCGAGATATGGCTTTACCATACCAGCGGCGGCAACGGGCTCCAGCTCACCGCGCGGAAGAACGACCAGCAGGACGTGAATGAACCTACTGTCTCGCCGGATGGACGCTACGTTTATTTCAGCGAAGACATGTACCCGGGTGGCATGTTCCAGTACAACAAAGACCCCAACAACGAGATTTTCCGCATCCGTCGTTTCGACCGTGAAAAAGGTATCATTGAAAACGTTACCGGAGGACCCGGCGGCGCCGTCCGGCCCCAGCTGAGCAACGACGGTAAGACGCTGGCATTTATCCGCCGCGTACGCACCCGGTCTGTGCTCTTTCTTCGAAACCTCGAAACGGGAGAGGAGTGGCCGGTCTACGACAAACTCTCGAAAGACCAGCAGGAAGCCTGGACCGTCTTTGGTTCATTCACCGGCTTTGATTTCACGCCCGACGATAAGTACGTCATCATCTGGAGCAATGGCAGGATCAATAAGGTGGATATTTCCAAAGCCAACGTTTCAACAGAGATACCTTTCACCGCCAATGTGAAACAGAAGATCGCCGAGGCTGTGCGTTTCCAGCAGGATATCAATCCGGATCAGTTTAACGTGAAGGTCATCCGTCATGCGATTACATCTCCCGACGGGAAATGGCTGGTGTTTAACGCAATCGGCAGGCTATGGATAAAAGAACTGCCGGATGGCGCACCGCAGGAGATCAACCACCACCCGGGCTTCCAGTTCGAGCCCGCCTTCGCACCAGGTGGCGATCGAATCGTCTACACCACCTGGAATGAAGGAGGTGAAAGTTCCCTCTATACTTACCCGCTGCATTCAGTTGAAGTGAGGCAGTCAGAAGAAGAAGGACATAATGGTATTTACCGCCAGCCTTCCTATTCGCCTGGCGGGGAATACCTGGTATACCGGAAAGAAGGAGGCAGCGATATTCTCGGACCTGCACTGACAGCCCAGCCGGGCATCTATATCAGGAAAACCGGTGCGGCAGGAGAGGAGCGATTTGTAACAGCGCGTGGCGACAACCCACGGTTCAATAAAAAAGGCGATCGTATTTATTATACACTCGGCGGCGGCATGAACCGCCAGTACGCCAGCTGTAAGCTGGACGGCAGCGATGAACGCATCCACCTGAAATCGACCTACGGCTCTCAGTTCACGCTCAGTCCCGACGAACAATGGATTGCTTTCGTGGACCTGCATAACGTGTATATCGCAGCTTTCCCCCAAACAGGCAAGACGATAGACCTGGGCAGCAGCACAGCAGATTTCCCGGTGAAAAAAGTTTCAAGAGATGCCGGCATCAACCTGCACTGGAGTGCCGACGGAAAGAAATTGCACTACACCCTCGGTGACCAGTACTTCACCATCAGCCTGGATGACCGCTTTGAGTTCCTCGCGGGTAAGCCGGATTCCGCTTTTGTGATGCCGGAGAAAGGGATCAGCATCGGCCTGGTGGCGAAAACAGACAAGCCCGATGGTATGATCGCCTTCACCAATGCACGCATTATTACCATGAAAGGGGATGAGGTGATTGAAAACGGAACACTGCTCGTGGAAGGCAACATCATCCGCGCGATAGGAAAACAGGGCGAGGTGACTATACCCGCCGGCGCAAAACAGATTGATGCTGCGGGCAAAACGATCATGCCGGGCTTCATCGACGCCCATGCGCACGGTAATCATTTCCGCACCGGCATCACCCCCTTCCAGCACTGGCCCTATTTCGCCAACCTCGCCTTTGGTGTAACAACCATGCACGATCCCTCTGCCAACAGCGAAATGGTTTTCGCGCAAAGTGAGCTGGTCCGCGCCGGGAAAATGGTAGGACCGCGTGTATTCAGCACCGGCACCATCCTTTATGGCGCCGACGGTGATTTCAAGGCGGTGATCAACAGCCTCAACGATGCCCGGTCAGCGCTGCGCCGCACTTCTTCGTATGGCGCGTTCTCCGTGAAAAGCTATAACCAGCCACGCCGCGACCAACGTCAAC